>DAIRER010000426.1:0-2438 GCA_036795495.1 Pseudobdellovibrionaceae bacterium
TTTCAAAAGCAGCCTCATCAGGGAACCGTTCAATTAATACACGGGGAGATCGGAGAGGATTTGGCCCATTACCTTAAACAGTCCCAACAAATTCGGTCTATTCTTTCACTTGGCGTTTATTTAGATGGTTTAGGTAGGGTTGAGTCTGCTGGGGGGTTATTGATTGAAGTTATGCCTGGGGTGGAAGATAAAATCATTGATTTACTTTCAAAAAATGCAGAACAAATTACGGGATCCATTTCAGAGAAAATTCAAAAAAATATCCCCTTAGAAAATCTTATTTCTCCTTATTTGGAAGGAATTCCTTTCACAAGGTTGGATCACGACTACGAGGTTAAATACTCTTGTCCTTGTTCTAAAGAACGTGTTTTAAGGTCTTTTCAAATTTTAGGTGTGGAAGAGCTAACAGATATCATTAAGAAAAAGGAAAGCCCTCAAGCGTCTTGTCAAATGTGTGGGCGTAAATACCAACTCACTGTGGACGAGGTTGTCGAGATTCGAAATCAAGTTCAAAGAGAATCGTTGCATTAAGCCATTTTCATCACTTAATAAAATGGCAGGACCTGGGGAGCCTTTTGGCTCCGCCAGGGGATGAATTTTTTGGTGGGTGATGTCAGCTCATAGGTTCCACGACCGTGGAAGAGCTGGGTGGGAATTACTAATAACTATAGCAAAGTCTAGGCCAACACAAATAACCAATAAAAATCATATAGATACGTAAATGGTGTCAACTTGTCAGACAGTCTAATTTCACTCAGAGGCGAGATATGGTGTCAAAATGAAAAGTGACATTTTTTGGAAAGTAGGCGTAAAGTTCTACACCTATTCAAGGTTGAGCTGAGTCTTAAGATTCACTTAAAATATGAAATATTATCATTAATATCAGGTAGTTAATAAATTTGAGTCACATGCGCCTCAACTCGGCGCGTAAATTGCTCCTAGAGTTATTGGGTAAGTTTTTTAAAAGAGGAGTTTAATATGAGACCTCAAATTTTGTTTATTATTAGTTTATTGGTAACTCAAGGCCTATGGGCCCAGGATTTTGATTCTGATATCGATTCAGAGATTGATCAAATATCTGTTGAAGAGGATTCAGGTACTGAAGCTCAGGTCTATAAGTCCCCGGGCGCTTCAAGAAAACTCAATAGAAAAATGAACAAACAACCTGTGACTTATGTCGAAGCGACACCCTTGTCAGATTCTAGAGCCGAACAAATGAGAAGGTCTCGTCAGGATGCTGAGCTTGAAACAGAGCAAAGAATCGTTGAAAAACTTGAGTCCTCTCGAATGGAAGATGAAAAACGTCGAGCTCAAATTCTTTTTGGAGATAAACAGCTCAATACTCCTTTACAAACTGAAACAGTTTCAGCGCCTGCACCGGTAGCGCCTGTAGTTCAAGAAGTAAGAGTGATTCATGAGCCAATTCAACAAGAAGTTTCAATGTCAGCTAATGATGAACAATTCAAAGGACAAGATGATACAAAAACAAGTTTTTTCTCAGGATTATTGGGATTTGGAGAATTTCCTTCTGTTGATAATGTGAATGCCAATTTTAATTTTGGATTTTCATATGGCCGCATCTTTAATGAAAAAATTGTTATTGAAGGAAGTTTTCTTTATTCAAATTTTTCTATAGACTCATTTACTTCGGCTTATTATTCCAATTACTCATACAGTGGCTACGGCTACTCGAATGGGTATTCCCCCTATTCGACAGTGTCTGTTCCTGCAAAAATCGACGTTCAACAGTATTCGGGACAATTGGCTACAAAGTATCGATTTGCTGAGGGAATTATTAAGCCTACTTTAGGTGGAGTGATTCAATACTCTTATCGAGATTACTCTTGGTCGAAGGGCGCTTACTCTTATAATTACTACTATAATAACCAAAGTGCAGATTCTCATGCCTTGGATGTGGGTTTAAGTCTGGGTGCTGATTTTGAATTAGATGACAGTTTTGGGATATCTTTGGATTATCGGTATTTTAAAAATGTTATGAGTTCGTCAAGTGACAGTCATCTCTACTACATCTACAGTCCTCAAGCTCAGAACCCCTTAGAAAAACTAGACTTTTATAGCGTTATTCTAAGTTTAAAAATAAGCATCTAGAAAAAAGCTTAAATTTTAGATTAAAAACCGGAGTTGATCTCCGGTTTTTTTTATTTGATACTCATTAGTATTCAATAACCCTTCTTTAAGGACGTTCCGATGTATCTTCGAAAATATTTAATCATAGTACTGTCATTATTTTTTTTTAAAGTTGAGGCTAAGGAATTTGAAAAAACGGCTTTCAATACAACTTTAGCAAAAGTAAGCAATATCGTTCTGACGTCTCGTCATGTGGTGCTCTCAAATCATTTGAACAACGCCTTGAACGAGGCTTCATCAGAAGAAAACATAAAGACCTTCGATATAAGTTCAAATAAGACCATGGAGTT
>DAIRER010000427.1:0-2413 GCA_036795495.1 Pseudobdellovibrionaceae bacterium
TCAAATGGCTCCAAGACTTAACTTTGAATCGGCATTGAATTTTGAACCTTCGCCTCAGTCTGAACTTTCGCCTGATATCCAAGATGCTGAAAAAGCAGAAGCAACTTCGCAGTCCTCCGATGAGGATTATGATATTTATGCTAAAGAAGATTTTCGAGATGAGTCGAGTGTTGAAAGTGATGAGTCACTAGAAACCTTAGAGCAGATGGCTAGTGATGATGATATTTTAAATGCTGAAAAAGAACTTCAGGATAATAGTATTGATTTAGAACCTACAGAAGGGGAGGGCCAAGTATGAATTCGAATGACACAGATGATACAGATGACACAAATGAATTTGATCAAGAAAGTGCTTTTGAACAATTAGACTTAGATCCAGAATCTGAAGTTAAAGTGGATGGAACTGAATTAGATACTTTTGAATCCGCTTCAATAGAAGAGCTTGAGCCCATTGAAGAGGAACGTTTAGAGTCTATAGTAGAAAGTATTTTGTTTGCTTCAGAGCGTCCGATCAGTCTGGCGACAATAAAACAAATTTTTAAAGGTACAAATGTAACAAATGATCGATTAAGACGCACTTTGGATAAACTTTCTGTAGAATATGCAGGTGGAAGACGAGGCGTTGTTCTAGAGGAAGTGACGAATGGTTTTCAAGTACGCACAAAACCAGACAATCAAGAATTCTTAAAAAGAAATATCAAAGGACGTCCCTTTCGTCTTTCACAATCCGCTTTAGAGGTGATGTCGATTGTTGCCTACAAGCAGCCTGTGATTAAACATGAAGTGGATCTTATTCGAGGAGTTGAGTCAGGACACATTTTAAGAGCTCTCATGGAAAAAAACTTAGTTCAATTTGAAGGGCGCAGTGATCTTCCCGGTAAACCTATTCAATATGGAACAACTCGAAAATTTTTAGAAATTTTTGGTTTACGAAACATTAAAGAACTTCCCACTTTATCTCAAATTGATGAACTCATGCCTGAGGGGATTGGGGACGAAGAAGTTAAAGAAAAAACAAAATTAGCTGATATTACTGATTCTATGTCCGAAAATATTGGATCTAGTTATTCTGAAGGTGAAGAAGAGTTGGGCCTGATTCAGGAGTCGCTATTTGATATAAATACCTCTACCGAATTTTTTGAAGAAGAAAAACGCCGTCGTAAAGAGGTCCAGGACCGTGAAAGGGCACAAAATATCCGAGAGGCCCTAACCGTAGGGGAGCCTGTAACTACAAAGGATTTAAATTGGTTAAAAAAATATGATGAGGCCCTTGTTGCAAAAAATGCTGAAACCCATCCTTAGTCTTTGGATTGTCTATCATCTTTTTGTCATCTTTGTTATGCCAAATGCCAGTTCCTATTTAGGGCGCTCCTTGGGTACTTATTTGGTACCTTACGCGAATATTTTTGGTTTAAACTCACCGTGGATGTTTTTTTCACCCAACCCCGCCCCTGAATATATTATGAATATTTCTTTGTATCCAAAAAATGGACAAGGTAATGAGAATGACTTTTCAAATGATGAGGTTCAAACTCTTCATTGGCCAGAAAAGTCCAAGTCCATTTTATTGACGACACCGGGGATTCGTAATTTTTATTTAATGCACTTTCTAATCCGTTCGCCCCAATATATTGAAACTCTTTTGGCTCCATGGGTTTGTCGTCAGTATCCAAATACGGAATCCCTTCATATCAATGTCCGCGTGAAAACGCCACCTTCTTTGGATAAGTCCGAAGGATTAAAGCATGAAGATTTAGTACTTTCCTTAGAAGAGACTAATTATTTTGAGAAATCCTATGCTTGCAATTAAATCAGCTTATTCATCATGGAGTCAGTTTTGGTTTGAAAGTGATAACCCCTTGGCTTTAGCGTTAGTGCGGATCAGTTTAGGTTTATCGATGATTCTCACTTATATGGGTCGTTTCTGGGAATTGGAATATTTTAGTGAGCATTCCGTAATTTCAAAGGCCTTTGTTCAAGAAATGATTGAACCAAGCTTAAATATTCCATTTTTTTCAATTTTTAATTTAGGTATAGATCCAATTTTTTTTCAAGTGGCCTTTATGGCTTTATTGGTTTTTTTCACTTTAGGTCTTTTAAATCGCTGGGGTGTTTTTATATTATGGTTTCTTCACCTGGCTTTTTTATATAGAAATATCGCCATTATATTTGGTGCCGATTTTGTAAGTGCCACTTTTTTATTTTATATGGTTTTTGCCGACTCTCAACGGTATTTCTCATTAGGGTCCTATTTCAAGAAAGGCTTAAACTTAAAACCAGATCTATTTTCTTCGATTTCAGTGAGAATGATGCAACTTCAGATGTCTTTACTTTATGCCTTTACGGGTTTTGAGAAATTTAAAGGCGGGACCTGGTGGGATGGGACGGCTCTATGGAATGTGTTTATGAATTC
>DAIRER010000428.1:0-2410 GCA_036795495.1 Pseudobdellovibrionaceae bacterium
TCTTCAAATATTTCTTTAAGTGGAAGTTTTATGGGCTCAATTGTTCTAGAACCATTATGATAAAAACATTTTGCTTCAACAATCATTTCTGTCAGCTCACCATTCACGGCACTATCTGCAACAAAATTAAAAGCAACACGGTCAAAACTTTCACATCCCCATTTGGGTCGTCCATCGGAATCAATAAATCGAAAATGCCCAATACTTAAATACACCCAAGGGGATTGTGTAACTACGGTCAAATCACTTAATATTGCTTTTTTAATTTCTTCTGTTAGACGCTCACCAGAGTGAGAGGTTAAATCATACCCAACACTTGCAGGGTCACGAACAAGTAAGGCTTCTTTTTGATATCTCATTTGCACCAACTCAAAAGAAACAACAAAAAAAACTAATACTATACTTAAACTTTTAAAAAAATTTTTCATATATCCCCAATGCTTAAAATACAACCCTAGGATATCATCCTTTCAACTATTTTAGATGACCTCCATCTAAAAACTTGGCCAAAGACTAGGGTTTAGAGGTGATTTGACAACCTTTAGAAAATAAATAGTCCCGGTATTGAACATTCATATCTTCAGACTCTAAGCCTATAGCTAAAACACCTAACTTAGCAATCCAGCCATAGACATTTTCTAAAATACAACGATTGGCATCCGTCATTAAATCAGAAACACACAGTCTTTTATAAACGGCGCCGGGAGCATTTAGGTTTTCAGAATCTGATTTTTCTCCATGTGTTCGTAAAAAACCACCGGCCAGATTTTTCCCAATCATATAAATAACAGGCTCGGCAATAGATTCTTCTGATTTGACAACGGTTGGAATTCCTTCTTGGATAATTACTTGTTCTATATCTCGCCCCCCTTTTGCGGCCTTCATCTTTTTTCGAGCTTTATACGTCCAATTTTTTACATCCTCTGATGATTTTACAACTACCACACCCAACCCATAGGTGCCTGAATTGTTTTTTATAAAAACAAAAGGTTCTTGGTCGATTCCATTTTCAGTATAGGTTTTTTTAAGTTTTTGTAACATCAACTCCACTTGATGGGCCAACTCCGCTCGACTTTCTTCAGAGTTAATATCAAACTGATCAAATAACTCAGTTTCGACTCTAAAGTGGTAGGGATTTTCACCTATCAACTCAGAAAACTCTGTCGCCAATTGATTGTAGTTTTCAAAGTAAAGACTTTTTTTTCTTTGATGCCAGCCCAACTCCCGAGGAGGATTGATCGGAAGATCCAAGGTCTCTGACCATTCTTTTAAGGGTTGAGAAAAATCATTATTACTGATCACTAAATCGGGATTAAACTCTTTTAACCAGGATTCATCACCATATCCCGACTGAACTTCTATTGTACGCCCAGAGGCGCTTGTTAAAACTAAAGGCTTCTCAATTTTTTTGGGTACGGCCACTTGAACAGATCGACCCGTGTTTTGAATCAAATTTTGAATACAATAAACATTATCCCAATAGTAAGGATTCTGCGTGTGCTCTTCTGTAATTAATAAAATACGGTTGATCTTTTTTTCGTAATGTTCAAGTAAATACTCGTTAAATAAACCTACAGATATTTCTTTATCCGCAGGGCAAATATTATTAAACCCTGCTGGATAAATATTTGCATCTACGGCAGAAATCTTATGAAGGGATTCTCGAATATCATAGCTAGAATATATAGGCACACTCAGTTTTGAAATTTTATCGGAATACCAAGAACACAACTCATCACTTTTTTTGATTAGATGTTCATGCAATTGTTTTTTTATCATTTCCAACCTCTTAAATCAAAATATTGATTCGTTAAAGGATTCAACTCTTTGGCCTCATATAATTTTTTTTGAACATGTTCATCGATTCCTTTTAGAAAAGCAAATACCTCTTTTTGAACCACATTTTGTTTTTCTATATTTTGTGGAAGGCTTAAAAATCCACTGTAAATTGAATTTGAAATTTCAGCTCCCAACTTTGATTTTGTAGGAGCTTTTGTGTTTAAACTCTCTTTATTTTCAGAAAGAAGGTCAAAAATATGCAAAAACTCTGTATAGTGTTTAAAAAGTATCGTCTTTGATTTCGTTGACCAGCTGGTTTTATCAAAATGAAGAGCATCAAATAAATAAGTTTGGGCCGTTAAAAAGACCTCTAAATAATTTATTACAGATTCGGTTGTCATTTTATCTAAAGAAAGGTTTCCCATAAAGTAATAACATTGGGCGAGATCCTTTTCGCGTTCTTCAGAATTTAACAAGGGTAAAATTCGCTTAAGTTCTTTCTCGGCGCGATGACGACTTTCCATCGCTTGTTTTTTTTGTCCTCGTAAATTAAAAATTTGCATTCGTCGGGCTTCAATCTCTACCGCCATTGTTTTTCTAGGAAATCGATCCTTGCGCGTTTCTAAATCTG
>DAIRER010000429.1:0-2407 GCA_036795495.1 Pseudobdellovibrionaceae bacterium
TGGAGTATCAACAGGGGCCTTGTTTTTATTGATTGGGATGATTTATGAAAGAACCCATTCTCGAGAAATTTCATCTTATGGTGGACTTGCGGGGATTCTTCCAAAATATTCCATCGCGTTTTTTATAATATTATTATCTTCTATTGCTGTTCCGATGACGAATGGTTTTGTAGGGGAGTTTTTAATTTTATTAGGTACGTACAAAGTGGCTCCGATTTATGTGTATTTTGCTGTAACGGGAGTTGTATTGGGTGCGGCTTATATGCTGTGGATGTTTAAGCGGGTCTTTTTTGGTAAACCCGGACCCTTATTTACTGAGGGTTCACACGAGTATCATGATTTAAGTTTAAGAGAGGGCGTTGTTTTGGCGCCACTTCTTATTTTATCATTATGGATGGGATTATTGCCTCAGGGTTTTTTAAGGTGGTCGGACAAAAGTGTGCAACACCTTGTGGAAAACAAAGATAACTACTATTTAGAATATTTGGATTTAACTGGACAATCAAAAACTGATTCAACTGAAGAAGCTAAAAAGGAATAAAAAATGAATTTTCATATTGGAGCTATTGATTTACTTTTAGTATCCCCACTGATTGCACTTTTTTTGTTTAGTTTGCTTCCGATCAGCATAAAAACATTTGTAAACAACAATAAAGAACCACGCCAAGCCCTGACACTCACCTATGGAATTATGGGTTTGGTGACTTGTTTGGGTTTATTGACGGTGTTTTCCGGGGCTGGAAAAATGGCCTTTAATAATATGCTTATTTTTGATGGCCTTACCTTTTGGATGAGTTTAATTTCTTTAATTGCGGCGATGGTTTCTTTGTTTTTGATGCACGAAAACCCTAGCACTTCGGGCCGACAATTTTCTGAACTGGTGTTTTTGACATTAGGTTCAACTTTGGGATTGATTATATTTACTGCGGCTGCGGATTTGATGATGGTCTTTATTGGCATGGAGATCATGTCCTTGTCCTTGTATTTAATGATTGCTTTAAGTCATGAAGAAAAAGTTTCTAAAGAGGCCTCGTTTAAATACTTTGTGATGGGAAGTTTTTCTTCAGCGATTTTTCTTTATGGAATGGCCTTAATTTATGGGGCCAGCAAGACCACACAAATTTATGAAATCTTCAACCAGTCCAGTCAGTTGATGAGCCAAAGCCCTATGTTTTTAATAGGCCTTTGTTTGGTTTTAGTGGGTTTATTGTTTAAAATTTCAGTATTCCCTTTTCATTTTTGGACACCAGATGTTTATCAGGGGGCACCGACTCCTCACACTTCTTATATGTCTACAGCCGTCAAGGCGGCCTCGTTTGCAGTTTTATTGCGTGTTGTGGCGAGCACCTCATTAAATGAATCTGAAAATCTTATCGATGTATTGCAGTGGCTTGCGGTATTGACGATGACGATTGGAAATGTGACGGCCATTGTTCAAAAAAGTTTAAAGAGAATGCTTGCCTATTCGAGTGTTGCGCATTCGGGGTATTTGTTAGTGGGAGTGATTGCTGTGGCGGTTTCTGAAACCCGTGCCACCAGTGCATCAGCGGTTGTATTTTATTTATTTGGGTATGCTATTATGACTTTAGCAGCTTTTGCCGTGGTTTCTATTTTAGAAAAAAATGAATATACAGATATTAAGGTTGATGATCTTGCGGGCCTTTCCAAAAAACGACCTTTAATCAGTTTAAGTTTTGCCATTTTGATGTTGTCCTTGGCGGGGATTCCACCCACTTTAGGATTTTTTGGAAAGTTTTATTTATTTAATGCTGCCTTAGGTGAGGGCTTGGTTTGGTTAACCATTTGGGGTGTGATCAATTCTGTGATCAGTGCCTATTATTATTTAAGACCTTTGGTTGCTATGTACATGAAGTCGGGCGATGCGGACATTGCAGAACATTCTATTGTGAGTTCTCGTTCTGCAATCCTCCTACTTTCAGCCGCAGCCCTATTAATAGGCCTTATTTCAAGCCCCATTTTTCAAGCCATTGAATCTGCGCTTTAGGAAAAACTGATTTTCACTAAATAGGTTTCTATGAAATTGACCATTCTAATTAATGGTCAATTAGTAGTGTCTATTGTATTAAAATTGGAATAGTCGCTAATGAGGCTTTTGATAGAATTGGTACAGAGATTTTTTTGGCTAGAGTTTGGACATCGATGTCAGCGTGGTGAGCCGTCACTAAAACGGCCCGTTCTGTCAGTTTAAATTTTTCAATTAAGGTCAGGCCATTATAATTTTGATCATGAAAGTCATAGTCTACAAAAAAATGATATTCATTAATATTAGATGTATCCATTTGAGCCATCCAATCAGAAAATTCTGGACCCGTCATCATGTGATGGATCAGTACGGTTTGTTCAACAGAAAGCTCATTCAAACGATGTCTCCAAATTTCATGGACGG
>DAIRER010000430.1:0-2398 GCA_036795495.1 Pseudobdellovibrionaceae bacterium
AAGTGCAGCATCTAAATCGGGATGATGAGAAGCCAATGGGGATAAAATCTCTGAGGTCTCCATTACATGAATGTGGTCCAAAGACTCTAATCCAACGAGAGCTTTTTCAAATTTTTTTCTAACTAAAACATGAATCTCAGCCTTTGGATTTTCTCTTTTAATGGCACGAATCACAGGCCAACTTGTATAAATGTCACCCAGTCTAGCAAGCTGTATTATGAGTATTTTCATATTTTACTGACTCCATGACTTGTTCTGATATCATTTCTTGCAACAGCTTAACATTTTCTGTTTCCTGATTATACCCTTGAGTTTTTTTTAATTCGATATAAGCCACTTCTAATTTTTTAAGAGTCGCTTTAAGCTTTATTTCAAGATCTTTATCCATTTAAAATCTCCTTTACAGTAGGTCTTTTATTTTTTTTTCAATGTCTGATAATTCTTGGTCTTTTGGGTAAAACAAATAAGCCCGTTCAATTTCAATTTGAGCCAAATGAAATTGACCTAATTCACAAAAACAATGAATCAATAGCTTAGAAAAATCTAAATCAAAACTCTCTATTGAAAGATAATTCTGAAGATGACTCATAAATTCAGGAATTCTTTTTAAAGAAAACGCCCAGGGACTCATCAACAATAGTGCGGTTTTATTCCTAGGATTAATTTCTAAAGCATAGCGCAAATTGCCCCAGGCCAATTCAATATCCGATTTATGACTTTGAATCATCGCCAATCCAACCCAGGCCTTATCATTACGACGGTTTAAATTTAAAGCTTCTTTGAAACAATAATCGGATTTCTCAAAATTATTTTTTTGGATTTCTAAAGTACCTAAGTTGACCAATAAAGCATCCGATTTTGAATTTATCACATAGGCTTTATTGTAAAACTCCTCAGCCCCTTCAAAATCACCCTGTTTAAGTTGAATATTTCCAATATTTTTATACACATCAAATAATAAATCACTTTCTTCTTTAATGATGGATAAGGCTTCAAAGTAATAACTTAGAGCCTCACTGTCTTTTGCCTGAAGATAAAAGTTATTTGCGTAATAATAAACACTTTCAAAGTGATAATTCTGATTCATGACATAAAATCGCAGCCGGCGAGCCTCTTCATAATTAAACGTTTTCTCTAAAAGATCCGCCAATGTTTTTTGTAAATCATAATGTTTCGGATATTTAGCCAAAGAAGCTCTTAGAAAATTAATGGCCAAATGAGTTTCTTTATTTTTATCTAAAAGCAGAGCGTTTTGAATAAAAACACTTGCCGAAACCCCTTGATATTTATGTGCAATTTTATTTTTTGTATTTTCTAAACTGGATTTAGAATATCTACTTAATTCTAAGGTCATACCCAATTACTCCTTATAGAACCATTCAAATGGTTCACTAGTTCTCTAAAGAGCAAGTAAAGTGCCAAAGCTACAAATCAAATAAACCTACTTTAAGACAATTTTCGGACTTTTAATTTTATTTTTTTGACTATAAAGTCCAGGACCGTCATTTTTTTGTCAGAAAAGGTATTAATACTCTTCATTTAATTTCTGATTAAACTTTTTATGTTTATATCCAACCACAGCTTTTTTTGACTTTCGGACATCTCGTAATTCTTTAATGATATTTGATTTTTCTTGATCAATACAAGAAAGAACTTCTAGGTCTTGCTTTAGAATCTGATCCACCCATTGATCCTTCCTAGCAAAAGCGTACCTCAATGACGTACGATCGTCAGATTCTACGAGATTTTCCTGAACTAAAGAATGTTTTTTCTCGATCTGCAAATCAATATAATTAATAATTTCAAGTAAATTTTCTCTAGATTTATAAAACGCATCTAGTCCATCAAAATCTCCGACTCTAAATTTTTTAAGTTCAACTTCATTAAGACTAAAAAATTTTCCTAAGTACTCATTTTTCTCATTTAATAACTCGATAATTGTTCTCATGATTCCCCCTAGATAAATAATTATGTATTTTTTTGATCCATTTTAACTTTTTCAACGGCCTGTACCCAGCCTTGGTACAAGTTCTCTAGAATCTTCAAATTTGATTTCAAGGGAGCCGGATCCCCAGAAATATTTGCTTTTGTAAATTGCTCCATCATAAACATATAGAGCTGCTCTAAGTTCTTGGCCACATCTCCACCAATGCGATGATCTAAAGTATTATTGAGCTCCATAATAATATCATAAGCACGGCCCAAGTTTGTGCACCTCTCACTGATGTTTTTCTCTTCTGCGGCCGTTATCGCCATTTTTGTAAATTTAATGGCTCCTTCGTATAGCAAAAGTAAAATTTTTTCTCGACTCGCACTTTGAATCGAAGATGTTTTATATTTTTGATACTGATTCTTCATGTTCTCCCTTTCCTATTAACCTTGACTCTTATTTTGTAAT
>DAIRER010000431.1:0-2352 GCA_036795495.1 Pseudobdellovibrionaceae bacterium
AGTTTTGTAAGTAATACTTCTGTTTACGAATACGCTTTCACCTATGAGGATAAAGGGGAGCATCTTTTAGTTCCCCAATTTGAAAGCGATTTTATTTATAGTCCCATCAATATAATTTATTCTGTAGAAGACAAGAACCGAACCCCCATTTGTACAGAGCCCCTCGTTTTTGAAGTGCAGGCAAATCGAAATATTTCGATATCACTCACAAGTCATTGTCAGGATCCAGACCCCGAAGATGGAAATATCAACTTTGCCCTTCAAAGTGGTCCGACGGGACTGACCCTAAATAGTATTGGGTTATTAAAATGGGTGGCCCCACAGGCTGCCGATGGACAACCCTACGAAGTTTCTATTTCATTTTTAATGAATGACTCTAAATTAGGATACCAACTGGCAAGTGCCACATTAAAAGTCTCTCCGGATCTTATACCTGAGTTCACTCTAGTTCCATTTCCAACAAATTACACCGAGGGTCTTTCCCAAGTTGAAACAATTGGAGCAAGGGATAGAGATGGTGATACCATTGTTTTAAAAATCACACCTGTCACAAATATATCTGCGGGTTTACCCACAGGATCTGGAGTTTTAACTAGCATTGTTAGAACCGGAACTCTTGGTGAATATGACTTTGATTGGACATTTCAACCCAGCTGGCGTCAGGTCATTGCCGCCGATGGGGTTGCTCAAGTAAAATTATCTCTTTTTTATGATTCCTCCGATCCGAACCTGAATAGTTCTCTCGAATTAAACTCGATGGTTGTAGATTTGAATATTATAAATACGAATGATCCACCTGTGTGGTCTGTACAACCTAGCACAACTATTACAGCCAAAGAAGATGTACTGAGTACAGATTTTCTGGGTGAGGCTTCGGATGCAGGACCCAATACCACGGCTGTGACCTATGCCATGGAGACCGCCGGTTCAGAGTTTTGTAGTTGGGGTTCGGCGACAGGATCTGTAAGTACCGTCGGTGGACAGGCCTTTTTTAACATTGCTCCAAGCTTTAAGTCTGATGCTACATGTATTTTTAGAGTGATTGCGACGGATGCGGATGGACTTTCTACAGAGTCTAGTGAGTTTACAGTTGAAGTCGAAGATACAAATAACCCAATAACCCTAGCCGCTGTTCCGACGACACTGGTTATCAGCCAAGAAACTGTGGCACTGTCTTTACCGATGGATGAATTTTTTTATGACTTAGACTATGAAATGAATGATCCCAGAGAAAATGTTTTTCAATTTCAATGCCGATGGGATCATGATCTGAACGGCATATATGATCAAGAATGCGCATCAAATATGGGTGCAACCCAAATAAAATTTAGTTTTGGTACCGAAAACATGAGCGGGTATTGGACTCCGACTAATTTTGATGCTGGATCCTATGCGATTGAGTTAACTGTTTGGGACAAAGGCCTGACCTCGGCCACACATCAATTTACTTTACAAGTTGATGATCACCCAGCCCCTATGAACGTTGAATTCACTACTAATTTAGTGACGACTCTAACCAACCTAGAGGCCATTGAAGGTACAAATTTACCTTTTTATTTACAAGCCCGAGCGGCGAGTGCAGATCCCATTGACAATTATACCTACCGAGTGAATGCACCCACTTGTTACAAAGTTGGGGGGGGAACCTGTAGCGTGAGTTTTGTCACTTTACCCGTTTCAAATATTGCAACGGGCGATGCTGATTTTTATTATCAAATCGTCCCCAGCCTAACAGATGGAGATAAAGCTCTGCCAAGCACTTACAATAGCTATATAATAAATTTTAAAGTTGAAAACTTAGCAGATCCTTTGGTCTATGTTGAAAAGACGCTATTTTTAAATGTGAATAACTTAAATCGAAATCCTACCGCCCTCGGATTTTCAACGGGAGGAACCTTTGGTTGCACCGGGAGCAACGCCAACACTTTATCTGATAAATTTATTATCTGTATTGATTTATCAAAAGACTCACGTTCTTCTGTGGGACTTCCCTGGACCAAAAACTATTCAATGACCATGACCCATACAGACCCAGACACCACGAATGATGTGTACGCCTATAGTTTGGTGACCTCAGGGATGCCAGGAACAATTACAGGAGCCAATTGGTCATTTAAACTGCCCGCCTGTTTAAATTTAAGTACAGGAACTGTTATCAAACAATATCAAATTAAAGTCGAGGATGGTCGAGGGGGAGTGCTCAATCGAGATGTTGAACTCAGAATCAACAAGGCCAGCGTGGTCGGTCAATGTTTATAGTTAATAAATCTAATTACTTTATTAAAAATATTTAACTCATTGGTGGTGTAAGAAATCTTGTGTAAATTCAGATTACGCAAAGGGTTAAGAATC
>DAIRER010000020.1:0-11882 GCA_036795495.1 Pseudobdellovibrionaceae bacterium
ACTGTGATTTTTACAAATCTAACCAGAGATCATTTGGATTATCATGCCTCAATGGAAAATTATTTTTCGGCAAAAGAATTATTATTTACTCATATTCTAGAGAATTCTCCAGTGGATCCTTGTTTTGCAATCATCAATACGGATTCGAAGTATGGTCGAAAAATGAAAGTGGATACTTCGGCGGTGCTTTGGACCTACGGAAAAAGTGATGCTGATTTTACATATAAGATAACTCAGCTTTCTTTTCGGGGGACTCAATTTGTTCTAAAAACGCCCTTAGAAGAAATTTTATTTGATGTGCCTTTAATTGGAGCCTTCAATGTTGAAAATTGTGTTGCCGCCGTATTGGGGGCTCTTTCTTTTGGGGTTCCTTTGGTTAACTCAGCTCAAAATTTAAAAAACTTTTTAGGTGTTCCTGGTCGACTTCAGGCGGTTTCAAATGATCGCGGCCTTCATGTTTTTGTGGACTACGCTCACACTCCTGATGCCTTAGAAAATGTATTAAAAACATTAAATTTAATTCGAGGAAAAAATAAACAAGCAAAAATAAAAACCGTATTTGGATGTGGCGGGGATCGGGACAAGGGTAAGCGTCCCGTAATGGGGAAAATTGCGGAGACCTATTCTGATGAGGTTTTTGTAACGAACGACAATCCAAGAACCGAAGATCCGGATCAAATCATTCAAGAGATATGTTCTGGGTTTTTTAAACCAAATCATTGCATTAAAGAAAAAGATCGCTCCTTGGCGATTCAGAAAGCGATTCAGGGCTCTCAGGCCGGAGATGTCATTCTGATTGCTGGAAAAGGACATGAGGACTATCAAATTATTGGCGATCAAAAAATTGCGATGAGTGATTGTAAAATTGCAGAAGAAATTCTACGAGAGTTTCATCAGAGGATTTAATCGATGGGTCTAATAAATAGGGTTATAGTGAGAGGTTATTTATGGCAATAAAAGAATGGAGTTTAGATCAAGTGGTCAAGGCCACCCAGGGTGAGATATTAAGTTCTCCATTTGTAAAATTTGTGGGAATTGGTACAGACACGCGACAAGATCTTACCGGTAAATTATTTGTCGCCCTTAAAGGGGATCAGTATGATGCTCATGAGTTTTTAATTCAAGCAGTAGACCGAGGAGCTCACGGACTGTTGGTGAATAGCGGTGTTGCTGTTAGCGCGGAGATTCGCTCTCGTTGCAGTGTGATTGCGGTTCAAGATACTTTGCGAGGTCTTCAAGATTTATCCCATTATTTTCGTCAAGAAAATTCTCAAATGCAATTTTTAGCCGTCACAGGATCCAATGGCAAAACTACAACAAAAGAGTTTGCGGCACAGATGATTTCAACGGAAAGAAAAACCCATTGGAGCCACGCCAGTTTTAATAATCATTGGGGGGTTCCTCTTACGTTGCTCAATACTCCCGTCAACTCAGAAGTTGTTATTGTTGAAATGGGAATGAATCATGCTAAAGAGTTGACCCGACTTGTGGAAATTGCAGAGCCTCAGGTCGTTCTTTGTACAATGGTGGGGCGAGCTCATTTAGAGCATTTTAAATCTATGGAAGTTTTAGCTTCAGCTAAGTATGAAATTTATGAATCGGCGTCTCCTCGGGCGACACGCATTTACAATAAAGATAATCCCTGGACGTTAAAAATGTTTCAGGAAGATCAAGTCCGATTTCCTGATTCGAAAAAGATAACTTTTTCTCAAAAAGATCCAAAAAGTGATATTTTTTTTCAATTGGAGACCGTTACTTTTGATGAAATTTTTTTCAATGGTCATATTTTAGATGTGAATGGCCGATCTGTAAAAGGTTCATCTCGGGTGAAGGTTTTTGGTATACAAAATTTAATCAATCTGATGGCAGCCTCAGCACTTGCTCTTTCCTGTGGGTTGACTCCTGAGCAGATTTGGAAGGCCCTCTCTTTATGTAAAACCAGTTGGGGTAGAAATCAGATCGAGGTATTGTCATCGGGTGCGATTCTACTTTTTGATGCTTATAATGCCAATCCAGACAGTATGATGGCCCTTCTGGATAATTTAAAAAGAATTGAAGTTTCTGGTCGAAAAGTCGCGATTCTTGGGCAAATGTTAGAGATGGGAAAAAATTCTCCACTATTGCACGAAGAGTTGGGGCGAAAAGCTGCGGAAAGCGCGCTGGATGAGGTTTATTTCTTAGGGGCCCCGGCCGAGGGAGCAGCTTTTCAAAAAGGTTTTGAATCGTATCAGAATTCTAAATGCAGAGTTTTAACTGAATTTGATCTTACCGTGGCTCAAGAAATTTCGCAGAAGTTAAAATCGGGAGATCTGATCGCGCTTAAGGCCTCTCGAGGAATGAAATTAGAAAGATTTGTAGCTCCGTTATCTAAATCACGCACTGAGTTGTAATTGAGTTGTAAAATTCAAGGCAAAGATCTTAAAATAGAAACTTAAAATATAAAATAGGGTCTGGTGCAATTTTTAGATTTGTGATACAGGAGTTGAGATGTTTTACCAGTGGTTAGTTGATCTTACGGGAGAGTTCTCTCCATTTAATGTTTTTAGGTATATAACGGTTCGCACTTTTATATCCTTTTTTACGTCTTTTTTCATTTGTTTATGGCTAGGGCCGCACTTTATTCGTCGTGTGGCACAAATGAGCCAAAGCATTCGAAGTGATGGCCCCGAGACTCATAAAAAAAAGCAAGGGACTCCCACCATGGGAGGTGGGCTTATTTTAGCATCGACTTTAATTCCTTGTTTGATGTGGGTGGATGTGCGTAATCCTTTAGTTTGGGCTGTGCTTTTGATCACCTGGGGATTTGGCTTGATTGGATATTTGGATGATTGGTTAAAAGTAAGTCAGAAAAATCACAAAGGACTTTCTGGTCGTTTAAGATTGCTGGGCGAGTTTCTTATTTCTGGTGTGGTTATTGGGGTTTTAGTTTATAAATTTAATTTTTCAACTCTTGTTTGGGTTCCGTTTATAAAGAGTCTTCATTTTGATTTAGGGTTTACTTATATTATTTTTGCATCTTTAGTTATTGTTGGGACAGCCAACGCTGTAAATTTGACGGACGGATTAGATGGTTTGGCGATAGTTCCCGTGATGGTGAATGCTCTGACGTTAGCTCTTTTTGCCTATGTTGCTGGACATTCAGCCATCTCAAGTTATTTGCAGATTCCTTTTATTTCAGGGGCTGGAGAGCTTGTTCCCATGGCGGCGGCCATGGCGGCTGCGGGATTGGGTTTTCTGTGGTTTAATACCTACCCAGCACAAGTCTTTATGGGGGATGTCGGATCGCTTTCTTTGGGTGGATTTTTGGGAGTGATGGCGGTTTTAACGAAAAATGAAATTTTGATGGTTCTTTTGGGTGGAGTTTTTGTAGTGGAAGCGCTTTCAGTCATTTCGCAGGTGGCGTCTTTTAAATTAACGGGAAAAAGAATTTTTAAAATGGCCCCCCTTCATCATCACTTTGAACTTAAAGGGATGAGCGAAACAAAAATTATTGTACGTTTCTGGATTATTTCTGTGCTTTTAGCTGTGTTAAGTTTAGCGACATTAAAATTGAGGTAAAATATGTATAAAGAAGTGAGTGATCTTAAAGATAAACGCATTCTCGTTGTAGGACTGGGTCGAACGGGAGTGGCCTTGGCAAAGTTTTTAACAAAAAGTGGAGCCCAGGTGACAGTTTCAGATCATAAATCTAAACCTGAACTGGCGGCGCAACTCGAACAATTGGATGGGTTACCTTTAAAGTACGAATTGGGTGGGCACAGTCCTAAAACTTTTTTACAGCAAGATCTTGTGATTCTTTCTCCGGGAGTTCCAGGGAATTTAAAGATTTTTGAATATGCACGAGGGCAGGGGATCAAAGTCACTGGTGAATTTGAGTTCTCGGTCAATATGATCAAAGAACCTGTGATCGCAATTACAGGGACAAATGGAAAAACGACAGTCGCTAAATTAGCTCAAACTTTTCTGCAAGAATCGGGTATAAAAACTTGGGTTGGTGGAAGTTCAGAACATCCTATGACGGAGTATTTATTAAATGAAGAAAAAGCTCAGGTGGTTATTGCAGAAGTCTCAAGTTATATGTTGGAACACACAGAGAATTTTTCACCTAGAGAAATCGTTTTCACTAATTTAGCAGAAAATCATTTGGATCGTTATCGTTCTATGGAAGAATACGTGAACGCCAAACGGAAAATTTTTAAAAATACCAATCAAGCCGTCACTTCAATTCTAAATGCGGATGATAATGCTGTGGTTGAATTGGCTCGTGATCCAGCTGTTCAGCGGGGACGTATTTTCTACTTTTCGAGAAAGCCGGCCTTAGAGCCTCAAATCATGAATATTGGGGGGGCAGTTAATATTGGAAAAGATCTGCGTGTGCGCACAGGCCCAGAGATTGAAACCTACTCTGTAGAGAATGTAAAAATGAAGGGTCGATTTAATGTCGAAAATATTATGGCGGCATTATTGGTGGCAAAAGAATATGGAGCTAAGAAAGAGTCTATTCAAAAAGTAATCGATTCATTTAAAAATATTGTTCATCGTATTGAATATGTTCGCAAAGTCGGTGGAGTGGAATTTTATAACGACTCTAAAGCCACGAATGTGCATGCGGTGATGAGAGCCCTGGATGCATTTGAAGAAAATGTGATCCTTATCGCTGGTGGTAAAGACACCAATCTTAATTATGAACCCTTAAAAAGTTTAATTAAGAAAAAAGTAAAAACATTAATACTGGTGGGCGAAGCCAAAGAGCGTATCAATCGAGACTTAGGAGATTTTACAGAAACTTTTCTTATCGGAACCTTTGAGGAGGCCGTTTTGATTTCCTACCAAAAGTCGAGAATTGGCGATACGGTTTTGTTATCTCCGGGCTGTTCGAGTACGGATATGTTTGATGATTATGTCGAGCGTGGCGAGTACTTTAAGGAAATTGTTCGAAAATTTAGATGAAAATTTAAATTTTATTTGAATAGGTTAGGTGCTTGCGGGGTCCAGCTCCAAAGACTTTTGCCATTGCAAAAGTAAATTGTGGCTGGCACTCTAAAAGAGATGTTTCGATATTTATCCAGCAGTTTATTTTTGATGATCATCACCCTTATCGGTTTTGGTTTAGTTCAGGTTTATTCTTCAAGCTATATCTATGCGATTGAGTATCGAGACAATGGGTTGTTTTTTTTTCAACGGCAGTTTGTTTTTAGTTTTATTGCTATATTGGCAATGATGGCCGTGATTCATACTCCCTCAAAGTGGCTTGAAAAATATGGCTGGATGATGTGGCTTATTTCTGCAGCATTGGTGGCAATGACATTTGTTCCGGGACTGGGTGTGCGAGCGGGTGGAGCTTTGCGTTGGCTTAAATTGCCTTTTGGAATTCGATTTGAGCCTTCAGAAATTTTAAAACTGTCATTTGTTTTATTGGTCGCCACAGTGATCTCAAAAGAAAATTTAATTTTAAAAAAACTAAAACCGGGTTGGATCTTCTTGATGGTTTTTTTTCCTTTAGGAATACTTTTAAAACAACCTGACTTTGGAAGTTTTTTTATAATATTTGCTGTTGGTTTTGGTTTGCTTTTTTTATATGGACTTTCATGGAAATATTTTTTGGGCGCGTTGGGGGCTGCTATTCCTATCTTGTATTTTACTGTGATGACAGTTCCTTATCGTAAAGCCCGAATACTTTCTTTTTTAGATCCCTGGGCGGATCCTCAGAACAGTGGATTTCAATCGATTCAAAGTATGCTGAGTTTTAATTCTGGAGGATTTTTGGGAGTTGGTTTGGGAAAGGGACAGGGGAAATTATTTTTTTTACCAGAGGCTCATACTGATTTTACGATTGCTGTTTTGGGAGAAGAAGTGGGTTTTATTGGCTTTTTTTTATTGCTGGTTTTGTATGGCTTTTTAGTTTTTAAAGGTTTTCAAATTGCCACGCGTTCTGAAAAATTATTTAATAAAGTGACAGCCATAGGTATTTCTTTAACCTTTGCTATTTCAATTTTTGTGAATATGGGTGTGGCATTGGGCTTGTTGCCCACCAAGGGACTGGCATTGCCTTTTTTAAGTTATGGCGGAAGTTCTTTGTTAGTTTATAGTATGATGTTTGGTTTATTGATCAATTTAGAACAACAACTCGAAGTGGACCGAATCGAAGAACGACTTAAAAGATTTCGAAAAAATTAATTATAAATACTTGCAATAATATAAAAGGGTCCGATTTCACTTTGAAATGGAACTAAAATGGAGGCCTGTACATTGATGTTCCATATTCTGTGATCGGATCCAGCAACAACCTGGGGCAAAGAACTTTGAAGGTCATACCCGCCTTGATTGATGGCTTTTCGAGCTTGGCCGTAGATGATATTTATAATTTCACCGGTGGCACTTTCAACTTCAGAATTCATAGATGCATATTGTTCGCCTGTCATTTTGAACAATAAGGACAAGAGAGTTTTTTCAGGAAATGAAACAGCTAAAAAACCATTCAGTTTTGGGGAACTCATTGGGATGAGTCCTGTGGCCACGGTATGAAGTTTTTGATCTTTTGTAAAAAGTTGTGGTTTTTCGGCTGTACAATTGGTGGTTCCAGAAACAATTTGAATGGTGTGAATTGTCGCATTAATAAAATGATTGACCAAGGTGACATCTAATACGGGTTTGGCGGGGGCTTGTTTGTTTTTTGTTTTTTCAATAAGTTGAGTAATGGATTGTATTAATTCAGTATCCGTAAAGGGTTTTCCAATGACATCTACATTCGTTAGACTGGTAACCAAGGGTAAAACTTCACTGGGAAACCCACTCATAATTAGGACGGGAGTGTTCGCATTGCGTTTTTGACTTCTAAAGGATTCAATAAACTCGATGCCGTTGGATTTGGGCATTCTAAAGTCTGTTATGACAATATCAAAGTTTTGATTGATCATGCGCACATAAGCTTCTGCGGGTGTTGTTACAATAGTCACTCGAAATTGGCCGGTTTCTTTTAGGATTTCGCCTACGTAATTTGCAATTTCAACTTCATCATCTAATATAAGTATTGGTTTCATTGCTTAAGGATACATGAAAAAAATCAACAGAGGCAATGTCTGTTCTTGGTTTTTGACCAAGGTTGAGATAATCTTTTGATTTAAATTTAAAGTGCAGGTGCAGATTATGAAATTATTAATAGCTGGTGGCGGGACCGGTGGACATATTTATCCCGCCATTTCTATCGCTAGAGCCTTTCAAAAGCAGTTTTCGGATGCCCAAGTGGAGTTTGTTGGTTCACCACAGGGTCTTGAAACTCAAATTATTCCAAGAGAAAATTACAAACTGCATTTGATATCTGTCGGAAAACTTAATTATTCGGGTGGAGTTTTAAAAAAGATTAAAACATTTATAGGGTTACCTCTGTCTATTTTTCAGTCTGTTTTACTCTTAGTTCGGATCCGACCAGATATAGTCCTTGGTGTTGGTGGTTATGTTTCTGGACCATTAACACTTATGTCCAGCTTGATGGGATTCAAAACCTATATTTGGGAACCCAATGCCATACCCGGCGTCACCAACCGATGGTTATCTTATTTTGTAGAAACCTCTATGGTTGTTTATGCAGAGGCCGAGAAATATTTAAAGGGTTCAAAGATTCTACGCGTAGGTATGCCCGTTCGGGAAGTCATTGAAAAACTAAACAACGTCTCGGCTTCCGAACCCAAGACTCAATTTAACGTATTGATCTTTGGAGGGAGCCAAGGTGCAAGGGCTATAAATCAAGTGGTTAAGGATCTCTTAATATCAGACTCACTTTGGAGAGAGAATATTCAATTTAGACACCAAACCGGAAAATTGGATTTTCAATCGATTCAAGAGGCTTATTCGCACTTGCATTCAACGGATGAAAAGGTCTCAAAAGTGGAATGTTTTGAATATTTACATGATATGGAAAACCAGTATCTATGGGCGGATTTGATTATCTGTAGATCTGGAGCAAGTACTGTGGCGGAGCTTGCAGCCTGTGGAAAGGTGGCTCTTTTTATCCCTTTACCTTGGGCTGCTGATGATCACCAAAAGAAAAATGCAGAAAGTTTGGTTCGAGAAGGGGCTGCCACAATGATGGAGCAAAAAGATTTAAATCCTGATTCATTAAAATTAAAACTTTTAGAACTTAAAAATAATTCTGAGATCAGAAAAAAAATGAGTGAAAAAATAAGATCTTTTCATACAACAAATGCGGCATTGAAAATCGCTCAAATATTAGGCGATAAGTCCGAGGAGTCGTAAAATAATGAAGTTTTTAGAATTAAAAAATGCTCGATTTCATTTTGTCGGTATTGGCGGAATTGGAATGTGTGGATTAGCAGAAGTTCTTCACAATATGGGAGCTTCTGTTCGTGGAAGTGATATTTCAAAAAATGAACAGACAGAGTATTTAAAAACACTCGGTATTCAGGTTGAAATTGGTCATAATGAAACTCATTTACATCAACCCGATGTGGTTGTTTATTCCAGTGCAATTAATAAAAACAACCCAGAGATTCAAAAAGCCCGTGCACTAAAAATTCCGCTGATTCCTAGGGCTGAAGCCTTAGCTGAAATCATGAGATTAAAAAGAGGCATCGCCATAAGTGGAACCCATGGAAAAACAACCACCACCAGTCTTATTTCAAGTGTGTTTTTGGCCCATCAATTGGATCCAACAATTGTGATTGGGGGTCGATTGGATCTTATTAAGTCCACAGCCGTATTGGGGACTGGGGAGTGGCTGATAACAGAAGCGGATGAAAGCGATGGGAGTTTTCATAAGTTAAGTCCTGAAATTGCAGTCATTACAAATATAGGAGCCGATCATTTAGATTATTTTAAAAGTTTTGAAAATATTCAAAAATTCTTTTATGAATTTGCACTCAAAATTCCTTTTTATGGATTTGCCGTTGTATATGGTGATGATCCTTTAATAAAAAAACTTTTTGAAAATTTTCCGAAAAGAATTTTTTATTATGGATTTAAAAAAGAAAATGATTTTCGAATTGAGGGTGAACTGGGGGCTTATAAAATATTTTCTGATGAAAATCTATTGGGTGAAGTTAAACTGAATCTTCCAGGAAAACACAATGCTTTAAATGCACTTGCTGCAGCCGTTGTATCATTTAAATTAGGAGTTTCGATAGAGTCCATTCAAGAGGGATTTCGTCAATTTAAAGGTGTGGATCGCCGATTTCATTTTAAAGGAGAAACGCGAGGTATTAAGGTCTATGATGATTATGGACATCACCCCACAGAAGTGAAAGTGACATTGGAGGCCTTTAAAGAAAAGTTTCCGAATCACCGATTGGTGGTTTATTTTCAACCCCATCGCTACTCACGAACAGAGCATCTGTGGCACGAATTTGTAAATAGTTTCGCTTTGGCCGATGTTGTTTTTTTAGCCTCTATTTATCCAGCAAGTGAGGAGCCAATTCCAGGTATTACATCGGAACGATTGGCAAAAGAAATGAAACATGCGCACTGTTTTTACTATTCAGAGAAGTCACAGTATGTTCCAAAAATTATTGAGGAACTCAAACCTAATGATATCTTTCTGACGTTGGGGGCAGGAGATGGATATAAATTAGGTCTTGATGTACTTAAAGGCCTCTAGACGTGAATATGAACATAAATGATTTTACTGAAAAAAATGTTTCTCTTGCGCCATTCACCTCGTGGCAAATTGGGGGACCTGCTGAATATTTATCAAAGCCAAGAAATATTAATGAATTAAAAGAAATTTTAATTTGGTCTAAAGAAAATAATAAAAAGATTTTCCCTCTCAGTGGAGGGAGCAATGTGCTGGTTTCTGATGAAGGAATATCGGGAGTTGTACTTTTATTTAAAAACCTCTCTGGCATTACGTCCATTGAAGAAGAGGGTAAGACTCTTCATTTATCGGCGTTAGCGGGAACCTCCAAATCAGAATTATTAAAAATTTTATTAAAATATAATTCTTCTGCAGCACTTTTTTTAGCAGGTATTCCTGGGGATGTTGGCGGAGGTGTTGTAATGAATGCCGGCATTTCAGAAAAAGTAAGTCCTCGAGAGTTCTGTGAGGTTGTTTCTTGGATCAAAGTCATTGATTTTCAAGGTAAAGAAAAAACTCATTGTAATTCGGATTTAAATTGGACCTATCGACACTGCTTGGGCTGGGAACCTGGTGTTATTTATGAAGTGGGCTTTAGATTTAATATTCAAGATGATCCTGAAATATTAAATAAAGTTCGTGATGCCAACCGTTTGCGCCTTCAAAAGCAGCCTTTGGATATGCCCAGTTGTGGGTCTGTTTTTATGAATCCAGATGGACATCGGGCGGCCCAGTTGATTGATCAATGTGGACTAAAAGGTCTTACCATTGGGCAAGCTCAAGTTTCTCTAAAGCATGCTAACTTTATTGTGAATCTTGGCGGAGCTTCGGCTAAAGATACAATGTCCTTGATTCAAAGAGTGCAATTTGAAGTTAAGAAAAAATTCAATATCGACCTTCAGGTCGAGTGCCAGACTCTTTAAAAAAGAAAATAGACTTCGGGTCCTAATTCTATTTAGGATATTCTTATGATGAAAAATTCGAACAAAAAAAATAAAAAGCATTTCTTTATATCAATTATTTTTGTTTTTTTTCTTTTTGGAGCTGTACTGAGTGTTGCCTTTCTAGAGCAGAGAGGTTTTTTTCAAGTTACAAACTTTGAAACAACTATCGTTCAGCCCGAAGATCAAAAAAATTATATGGAACCCTTTATCGAAGATCTTAAACAGGAACTACAAAAAAAAGTGGGTCAAAGTTTATTTAAAATGAATTTGACTGAGTTAGTAAAAGAAGTTCAAAAAAAATCCTGGGTCAAAGAAGTTCATGTTCGAAGGGTTTGGCCCCATCAGGTTCATTTGCAAATTGATTCGAAGTCCATTCAAATGCTTTATCGAAATAAAAAATCACAGATTCAGGCTCTACTTGAGGATGGAGCGCTTATAGAAAGCCCCTCCAAAAATTTTCCTGTTGTTCCTTATTTAAAAGGAAAAGAATTTGAGTCACAATTAAATTTAAGAAGAAAAGCTGTTGCTTTTCTTTCTCAGATCCCTAAAGACGGTCGTTTTCAACAAAAAGAAATACTTGAAATTCAATATTCAGAAAAAGAAGGATTTCAGGTGAGTCTTGAGGCTTCATCTTTAAAGGTCAATCTAGGAACAGAAGATATAGAAAAAAAATCAAAAAGAGTTTCAAAAATTTTAGATTATTTAGACGTTCACAAACTTCAAGCCGAAAGCTTAGATTTAAGTGCAGAGAAAAAAGCATTTGCTAAAATTAAAAAATCCGAGATTGAATCTTCTGAAGTCACTGCGTCATCAATAGATAAGAATTAATAAAATATCTTGTCAGTCTGCGTAAGCCTCTCTAAGCTTTAATAAAGGACTTAAGTCAGAGTCCTGGAACTGAAATAATAATAAGGACTTAAAAAGGACTTACGGATGAGTACAATTAAGCCAAAAGCACCTATGCTGGTGGGCCTAGACATTGGATCAAGTAAAGTGGCAATGACCATTGGGGTGTTGAACTCAGAGGGTCAGATTGATATCGCTGGAGTGGGTCGCGCTCCGAATGCAGGTGTTCGTCAGGGTGTTGTTGTAAATATTGAAGCAACAACAGATTCAATAAAAAAAGCAAAAGAAGAAGCCGAGCTTATGTCAGGTTACCAAATCCACGAAGTGTGGGTTGGTGTTTCTGGTTCACATATTCATTCTTTTGAGTCCAAGGGAATGATTGCGATTAAAAATAAAGAGGTTACAAAGTCTGAGATCGAGCGAGTGATCGATGCCGCTCGTGCCGTAAATGTTCCAAATGATCGAATGGTACTTCATGTTTTACCTCGAGAATTTCGTGTGGATGG
>DAIRER010000432.1:0-2323 GCA_036795495.1 Pseudobdellovibrionaceae bacterium
ATGAAAGATGAATTAGAAAAATTAAAAGAACATTCTATGGCTGCTCATGGCCACTTTATTGCTACACAGTCAAATCGTGATTTAAATGAGATCGCAGTTCTTAGAACCCAGTTGGCCCGATCCAAAGGATTTAAGAACTGGGCTGAGTATCAGTTGGCGTCAAATAAACAACATTATATGCCAGGTTATCAAAAGCCATCGGAAAGAATTGAGTTTTTAAAGTCTGTATTGAAATTAACCTATTCAACTCATGAAAAATTTTTACATGCAAGGCTGCAAGAATTAGATTCTTCATTAAGAGTTGAAAATTTGTCAGAAAGTCAGATTTCACTTTTAAATCTTCCGGGTGCTGTTTTTCTAAAGGACTATTTTCCAATTGAAAATGTGAATGAGTTTTGGCAGAGGACAATGGCTGAAAGTGGTTTTAGTGAGAGCTCAATCAAAAGTATTCAGTTTGATAATTTTCCAAGAGCGGGTAAACAAACCCATGCCTATATGATGAGTGCTCGAGGATGGAAGCCCAGGCACTTTATTTTAGACAGTACTTCCGATGCGGGACTTTTTTTAAGGACTCCTGATTCTCGATGGAGAAATAACGTTAATGAGTGGGACCCTTCATTAATTTATATAGTTCAAAATATGAGAACAAATGGAATTGCATCCTTTAGGACCCTATTTCATGAAGGGGGACATGGGTTAGATTTCTCTTTTCGTGAGGATCATTTGAGTCAGGGTCAAGATAGCTCCTATACAGAAACTCATTCCAAAACCATGGAAATGTTTTTTAAAGATCGTGAGTTTATCGAAAGGACGGCTCAAAAATTAAATGGAGAAAAGCCATCCTCAGAACTGATTGAAGCCTATTTCAAAAACTCTCGGTGGAATGATTTCATTAGTTTTCGATATCAAATTTCAAATGCACTTTATGATCTTGAACTTTGGAATAGAGAGTATAAGTCTGGTGATGATTTTGTTCAAAGCGCTTTAGATTTAGATGAGAAATATCAAAGAAAATATTTTTTTGGAAAAACAGAAACTTTGCAGGGTGCTCTTAATTCTTCTTACGGAAAGTTTGCAACAGGGCATTTTTATGGTGGGCAGGTCCGATATATTGGTTATGTATTTGCCCAGATGGCGGCTACGATGACCTATGAACGGCTTCTCGATAAATTTGAAGAGCTCAATGGTCGAAGAACTTTATCTGAGCAAAGCACTTTGGCAGATGAGCTGATAAAGGGATATTATACAAAGGGTTTTTTACAACCATTTCCCCAAGCCACTGAAGTCTTCACTGGAAAAAAATTTGATGCTCTTGCTATTTCTCAAAGCATTTTAGCTCAGGTTGAGCACGTTGCATTAAGGTCTGAATCATCTTTGGAAAGTAGAAGTAAAAAGTTAAATGCTCCTGTTTGTAAGAAGATTTTTTGATTTTGAATAGAGACATTAGATATTCTTACAGAATAGATTAAATGATTAAATGATTAAATGGCCTGTCCGAGATCTCAGTTAACTTTGATGGCTTCACCATGACGGTTCACTCTTTTTGATTCATTATATTGAGGGCCCCACCATCGATAATTACTTTCCTTGCTCCATTTTTTTGAAAGCTTCTCATCAATATTGAAGGTTATTGATTGATTTTTATTGATCTGTTTAAAGACCAAGTAGGGGTCATAAGAATAATTATCTGGGCCTATTGGTTCACCGAAGCCTCCGCTTTTTAGTAAGTCATAGAGTCCATCTTTGTTGATGTCTCGAATTTCTGTGATTTTGATATTTTCGCTGTAGAGGATTGTCGGAGCTGTGTCATTGATGCTGATCATCGTTAATTTTGAACCATCTCCGACCCCTTGATCTTCCATTAGGATCAGAACTTTTTGTTTAATCTTTGGACCCAGTGGAAGAAGGGCAAAAAGATTTTGAACCTTTTCAACGTTTTTAGGAAGACTCAGTTTGTCTAATTGAGTTCCCTGAAGATTCTCTAATTTAAAAACTTCGACCGAGTTCTTTAAAAGAATAAGTTTTGTAAATGCATTGCTGGGGTCGTTTTTTGAAACCTGAAGGCGGAGTTGCAACTTATGTGAGGTGGAAAGAGGGCCATCAAATACAATCTTATCATGATCATCAGTTTTATCTTCTATTTGCTGAGCCTGGATATTTGTAAAGATTGAAAGGGATAAAATAAAGAAAATAGTCAAAAAATAACTCATACATTACCTCATTGGAAGACTATAAGCATAATACTTATAGTGCGAATCACTTTTAAGTTAATTCTAATAATTATAATCAATTTTTTACTCATACGTCATGCTCTAAAAGAGTA
>DAIRER010000433.1:0-2321 GCA_036795495.1 Pseudobdellovibrionaceae bacterium
AAAAGGGGAACCCAATCTTTTTGACGGTGAGTTAATCCCGTTTTATTTTCTACTCCTATACTTATAGTGAAATTACGAGAAAAATTAACATTCAATCCTAAACGAGTTATAAGATCTGTTTTTAAGTTTGAATTCGTTTTTTTGTCAGCGGAGTTAAACCAAGTATCTTCAAAACCCAAATAAGGTTTTAAACCAAAAATACGATTTAAGCTTCTTTCTCCCTCAATGTAATGCTCTAGCTTAATCATTTTTGTTGAGGTGATCAGATTTCCTCGAGAGGCATCTTTATATTCATTTTGCTCATAAATATAAAAATCAGGTTTAAAATAATAACTCCACTTCCATTGATCCATTTTAATTTTTGCTGAAAGTTCAGTTCGAAAGCCCATTATCATTTTAGATTCATAAGATTGCTGGCTTGTAGGAAGATAGAGCCTTAATGCTCCAGAAACCAAAATAGTATCAAAAGACACTAAACTAGAATGACTATAGTTAATGAATAAATCTAATGGAATAAATTTCATTTTGCTTTTACCTACAGACATATAAATAAATGGCGTTAGAAATGACATTCGCTCAAGGGAATTGAACTTGTAGTTTAAACTTAAAAAATTATAACTAAATATTTTAATGTCTTCTTTTAAGTAATCCTTTCTTTTAATTTCTCCTTCGTTTGGTTTTAAAGCAGATGCCAACACAAAAAAACTTGCTCCCCACGGAGAGTCTATATTTTCAATACTCTCATGCAAGGTGATCTGAGCTAACGCAATGGCTGGAGCCATAAAGAAAAAAACCGATATAAAAGAAACAATTTTATTTTTATTCATATTACACATTTTCTCCATTTTTTTAACACCAAACGTAAAGAAGCTGAAGTCTTAGCACCATCTAAGAAAGTGAGTCTATATTAAATGCTTTTCATTATGATTAAAATCATAATGAAAAGCATTTCCAGACTAAAACTGCGGTTTGTTTGTTTTTTTTTCTTTGCAATTTTTAATTAGTTCTATAACTCTAACCTAAACCAATTCTACTCAATGAAAGGAATTTACGATGAACATACCATATGGGATTAGATTATTAATCATGTCCTTTTTGATTAGTTATACAATAGGTACTAGGGCAACAATCGACCTAAAAAAAGGTGCTGCATTATCTCAGAGCTGTTCCGCTTGCCATGGGGAGGTCACAGGCCAGCCCACATCAAACCTCTATCCGAGTCTCTATGGTCAAAGTGAAAAATATCTTGAAAAACAAATGAAGGCCTTCAAATCTGGCGATCGAAAAGATGCCACGATGAATGTTATGTTATCTGAAATGTCAGATGCGGATATAAAAATACTCGCCGAGTATTTTTCATCGCTTAAAAGTCCAGAAGCTACAAAAGCACAAGCTGCGGCGAATAATCCATCGCCGGCACCTGCGGATAAGGCTTCAACCAAATATGAGTCAGCCCCATCGGCTGTGGATGCGGCCTTCGTAAAATCATTGGACTTGCCTGCTGAACTTAAATTATCTAGTGACGAGTTTAATCGAGGAAAACAAATATTTTTTGAAAGATGTGCGGGTTGCCATGGTGTTCTTCGTAAAGGAGCTACCGGGAAGCCATTAACACCAGATATTACGCGAAAATTGGGATCAAAATATTTAAAAACAATTATCATAAATGGAACACCTGCAGGAATGCCCAACTGGGGAACTTCTGGTGAATTGAGTGAAAAAGACATTGATCTTATGACTCGATATATTCAAAATGAACCTCCTGTACCTCCGGAGTGGGGAATGAAAGAGTTAAAAAATGCATGGAAGATTTTAATTCCTCCAGATCAAAGGCCAATATCGAAAGAAAATAATTTCAATATTAAAAACTTTTTTTCAGTCACTCTTCGTGACTCTGGAGAGATTGCACTTATTGATGGTGATAGTAAAAAAATCATCACTATAATTAAGACTGGTTATGCAGTACACATTTCTCGTCTTTCTGACTCTGGACGATATTTGTATGTTATTGGGAGAGATGCTCGTGTAAATCTAATCGACCTGTGGATGAAAATTCCAAGCACTGTGGCTGAAATTAAGGTTGGATTAGAGGCTCGCTCTGTTGAAACTTCTAAATACAAAGGATTCAAAGATAAATATGCAATTGCTGGTGCTTACTGGCCACCCCAGTTTGTTATTATGAATGGAGACACTCTTGAGCCCCTTAAGGTTGTCTCCACAAGAGGGATGACAACGGGTGAACAAGAATTTCATCCAGAACCCCGTGTCGCAGCTATTATCGCTTCTCATCAAAAACCCGAGTTTATTATTAACGTCAAAGA
>DAIRER010000434.1:0-2302 GCA_036795495.1 Pseudobdellovibrionaceae bacterium
GCAAGCCCCTATTATATTGATCTTCATCATAAGAAAAATGAGGTGTTTGCTGAGTGAGTCTATCAACTAATCACTTTGATTCTATGTTAGACTCTGTATTTATTATTAATGATAAATATGAAATTCTATATAGTAACGAAGTCGGTGCCAATCTATGCAATCAAACGCCCAAAAAGCTTGTTCGCACTAAATCTATATTTACTCATCTGTTTAAGTTTGATCCAGAAATTGTTGAGATTCAAAATTTATCTTTGATGGTTGAAAGCTTACCCTACAAAGAGGTTCATTTTCAAACCACAGAAAATACACAAGGACGCATTCAGTTTACAATTCAACCCTTGCTAACACATCCCAATCAATGGTTGATCTATATGCGAGATGTTGATTTAGAGGCGCGCCTTCAGATGAAATACCATCGAGAATTAGATCAAAAACAAGATGTCATAACCCAACTTGAAAAGGCAAAAATTGAACTTGAAAAATACTCTCAGAACTTAGAAAAAATGGTCGATGAACGAACTCAAGAAATTCAAAGTTTAAATCACACCATGCAAGCCCTTTTGGACAGCCTATCACAAGGTTTTTTTATATTTAATAAAAATGGACAATGCCTAAATATTTCATCAAAAGCTTGTTTACAGACTTTAGAAAAAAACCCCAATGGCCTATCTGTTTATGAGGCCCTCAATATTTCTCCACCAGAAATTGAAAAGTTCAAAAAGTGGACAAGTACTTTGTTTATGGAAATGCTTCCGTTTGAAGATTTAGCCCCTCTTGGGCCTAGTCACTTTGCACACACTCAAAATAAAGAAATACGACTCGAGTATTACCCTATCCGCAGTGCAAATAATGAAATTGAAGGCGTTGTCACTGTATCAACGGATATTACAAAACTTATAGAGGCCGAAAAAGAAGTTCTTATTGAAAAGGCCAGAGCTAAAATGATCGTGAATTTAGTCCAAAACAAAAAAAGTATTAAAACTTTTATTAAAGACACTCAACACTTTCTAGATAAATTAAAATCAGAACTTCAACAACCTACTCCAAATACCGTTGAAATTTTTAGATACCTCCATACCATTAAAGGAGGTGCTTCTATGTATTCGATTCCATCCATGGTGAATCCAGCCCATGAGGCCGAAGAGATTCTTCAAAATTTAATAAAAAATCCTAACTCTGCGTCTCTTTCCAAACTCAAAGATCACGTTCATCACATTGAAACTAATTTTTCCAATTTTTTAAAAGATGTTACCAATATTTTAGGTCAAAAAGTTATTGATAACCAAACACTCATTGAACTTTCTATGGAGGATTTTTTAAAAACACTTGAAAAAGCATCAAAAAAATCAACGGCACCACAAGCCTGTGAGTATTTACATCATCAGATATTAATGGAACCCATTGAAAATTACTTTCATGTTTATCAAAAAGCTATAGATAAAGCCGCCGAAGAAACTGGAAAAAAACTATTTCCCTTGCAACTCATCAACGGTCAACTTTCAATTTTTCCCGAGCCCTACCTCCCCTTATTTAATGTTCTAGTTCATGCCTTTAGAAATTCAGTGGATCATGGAATTGAAACTCCAGAGTTGCGACAAGAAAAGGGTAAACCAGAACAAGGTCAGATTCAGGTGACCTTTGAACGACAAGATCCTATGCTTAAGTTTACAATTCAAGATGACGGCCAAGGCATTAATCCCACAATCATTCGTAAAAAACTCACGGAAAAGGGGATCCCTTTTGTCGGAGAATCAGACCAAGAAGTCATTCAACATATCTTTGATCCCTTGTTTTCAACACGAGACCAAGTAACAGAAACCTCTGGCCGTGGTGTTGGTATGGATGCCATAAAGTTCGAAGTGGATTCCTTAAAAGGACGAATTTGGGTGGAGTCTAACCTGGGTTATGGAACTCAAGTTTTCATCGAAGTCCCCTACTATGATATCAGTACCTCTTTCGGAAAAACCACTCAATCCGAAGCTGCCTAATTCAATATGAAGCTGCCTAATTCAATATAAAATTAACTGGCGGCGTCACATCCCATTTATATGAATGGTCTTTTTCAAATTTATTTCTTGAAATGTCTCATCTTTCCACTTATAAGAATACTTCATTTTAAACGTAAATGGGGTGGTAGTTCAGTTGGTTAGAACGTCCGCCTGTCACGCGGAAGGTCGCGGGTTCGAGTCCCGTCCACCCCGCCACTTTCCCTACGAATTTCAAGAAACCTCTGAGTGACAGCGGAGGTAATATCCGAAAAAATGGCCATTGATCAATATCCTAAAATTAAGTTCTCGGAACT
>DAIRER010000435.1:0-2301 GCA_036795495.1 Pseudobdellovibrionaceae bacterium
ACAGGTCTTGAAACTCTTATCTGAATCTACAACCTATAAAAACATTAAAAAGCAAAAGGGTAAGGGTCAATTTGATCTGGGCTGGCAAAAGTTAAAAGAGGATCGCTAATGGTTGCAGTAGACACCAGTTCATTTGTTGAATACCTCAAGGGCACTGTGGGCCGTGATATAGACTTAGTTGAAAGATCTCTGGATGAACGTAATTTAATTTTACCCCCGATTGTGCTTACCGAACTTCTCAGTGATCCTAAGTTATCATCCGAAATTAAATTAGAGCTGCAGAACATACCATCCTTGCCTTTAATGGATGGTTATTGGATAAGGGCTGGAATTTTAAGATCAAAAGTTCTTTCCCAAAAAAACAAGGCTCGCTTGGGTGATTCTCTGATTTCACAATATTGCATCGATCACAAAATTCCTCTCATTACAAGAGACCAAGATTTTAAAGCTTTTCAAACCCTTGGTAAGTTGCATCTTCTTTCTACCCTGCTAATACTATTATTTGAAAATCCCTGCAAATTTTTCTTTGTATGACCAGGCTAAGAAAATTTGAAAAATGAGAATCAACAAGGGTGCACCCAATACAGAGGCCGCTCCTGTTAAGAAAAAATGAAATGCGAAAATATTAATAACAATGGGTGATAGAATGATTAATGCCAATGGAACTTGCCAACCCATTAAAAGCAAAATCCCCATTAAAACTTCAGTCCCCTTTATGAGCGGAAACATATAGCCTGTTTGCGCCATGGCCCCGGCAAAATTCATCGCCGCCTCAGGCATATCTTTGGGCATTGGCATAAAGTTAAGAAATCCATTTAAACCAAATACAAAAAATAAAAGACCATAAACTATACGAACAATTAAAGTTGCTTTTTTCATAGATTCTTTTCCCCCTTTTAATCTACAAGTCTGATCTTAAACTTAAATTAAGGCAAGAGCATAAAGTATCTAAACCAGATCACGATTAATATTCAGTTGACTGAATATTAATCGTGAGTATAATTCAGTCCTATGAATATTAATCGGTATTTAAAGACTTATATTGAAAAGGACTTATCTAAAAAAATGGTTTTTCTAGGTGGCCCCAGGCAAGTGGGAAAGACCACTTTAGCTCGGGAATTTACCACTAGCAAAAAACAATATTTCAATTGGGACAGTTTAGAAGACCGAGAAATTCTAAAAAGCCACAAAATAAATCCAGAACTAGGATTTATAGTTCTAGATGAGATTCACAAGTACACTCGATGGAGAATGCTTGTTAAAGGTTTATATGACAAATATTCAGATGTCCTTTCAATACTTGTCACTGGATCTGCAAGATTAGATCATTTTCGTAAGGGTGGGGACTCTCTTTTTGGACGTTATCATTATTATCGTCTTCATCCTTTAACCCTACCTGAAATTGATCGAAACTATTCCGCGGATCAACTTCAACATCTGCTAAAATTTAGAGGATTTCCTGAACCATTTAATGAGGGAACTGAGTTATTTTATCGTCGATGGAAACGTGAACGCATAAGTCGGGTGGTATATCAGGACTTACGAGACCTTGATACTGTAAAAGACCTTTCTAAAATTGAATTATTAGTGGATAGCCTTCCCAGTAGAGTTGGATCCCTGTTATCTATAAAAAGTCTCAATGAAGATTTGGAGGTTTCCCCAAATACGGTTTCAAGATGGATAGAAGTTTTAGAAGCAATTTATTACTGCTATCGCATTCTTCCCATGGGAGCTCCAAAAATTCGTGCAATAAAAAAAGCAAATAAACTTTATTTGTGGGATTGGGCCGAAGTAGAGTCTGGTGGAGCCAGATTTGAAAACATGGTTGCAAGTCATTTATTAAAATACTGCCACTTTTTAGAAGATACCGAGGGTCACAAGATGGAACTTAGATACCTTCGGGATATTGATGGTCGAGAAATTGATTTTGTTGTTATAAAAAATAAAAAAGCAATTTTTGCTGTAGAATGCAAAACTGGGGATAAAAATATTTCTTCTCATATTCAATACTTTAAAGACAGAGTTAATATCCCAGCTTTTTATCAGGTTCACCTTGGAAAAGCTGAATATGGAGAACCAAAAAGTGGAAAAGTTCTACCATTTGCTTCTTTTTGCAAAGAACTTGGTTTAATGTAATTATTTTATAAAGTGATAATTCAGGTTTTTTTTAATTTAACAGCGTTGCTGCTTACACCCCCTCCGTTGATAGTGTGCCTATAGGCTCCATTTTAAATACAATTTTCGGATTAAAAAAAGGAGTCTATAGGCTCACTATCAACGGAGGGATAAAAATATTGGATA
>DAIRER010000021.1:0-11643 GCA_036795495.1 Pseudobdellovibrionaceae bacterium
GTTTTCCCTCTAGAGAGTACCCTGTCATTTTTAAATGATCGAAACTCTTTTCATCAACAACTGTTGAATCGAAGGCCCTTCCCTTATGATCTTTATGGCACTGTATACAGGTTTTATTTTGTGCAGCAATCCCATGAAATCCTTTTTGACTCTCAACAAAAGGCTTTATCTCTTTGTGGCAGCTTAAACATTTCGTCTCAGAAATTCCCTTGCCCGCATCGTGGCACTTTAAGCAGTCCTTTCCCTCTAGGCTTTTATGTCCTTCAATCAAGGGCCCTGGAGCTAACAATTTATTTAATATCCCTTCCGTTTCTGCGCTAACAATTGCAGAACTCAAAAGACAACATATCAACATGATTAAACCGCCCCACTTACAAAGTAGACCCTTACTGATCATAACGACCCCCGAGGAGAGGACCCATCCCGAATAGGTGGGATTTCTTGATTTCCAAAACGATAACCAATTTTAAAAAAGGAATAGAGTATAGCCACATTTTCATCAGAGGCTCGTTGAACGGAACCCATCAGAAAAATTTCCTTTGAAAGGGCATTCATCACTGACGCTTCCACTGTTATGGGATGAGTGGTTGTACCATCTATATTAGCGCTAATCTCGTATTGAGCATCCACAGAATACTCCCACTTTCTTGTAAAATATCCCAAATTTACGCGCACAAAGGTATCTTTACTTGTAAAATTATTTCGACTGCCCAATTTGGTTCTCAAATCCACATTCTTTAATATCAAGTCAGAATGAGAATAGCCCAGAGAAATCTCATCCCTTTTAAGTTGATCATATTGTCTTTGACCAGAACTCACCTCTAGACCAACTTCTGATTTAAAATGATTTTTCAAAAGCTCAACTCTGGCCTCACTGTATGGACTTGCCGGCAACTGCTCCAGAGCTCCTTGTTTTCTTCTATACTCCAAAACATCAATCAAAATATAACCCAACTCTGTAGAAAATAAAGGAGTCCATTTTTGCTGATATATAAAATTAACCGTTTGAATTTTTGAGGATGGTACAAAATCGTAATTTAAAAAACTGATGAGTCGCGAAGCCTCTTGCCACTGATAAACCAAATTATGAAAGAAAAAAGATCTTTCTTCTTGGGCTTTGTATTTTTGAGCCACAAGCCCATGAGAAAAAAATAAATTCTTATCCCATCCTCCACGCTTAGATTGATAGGTCGCAAAAAATCCCGCTTCTTGTGCATCCGTTTCTAACTGCAAATACGAATTTTCTATAGATTTAGGATTGTAGCCACCAAATAAACCCGTTTTCCATAAAGGCGTCCATCGATAGTCGAACTCCGCTCCATCAACAAATACAGCACCAGCTTCTGGCAACTGAAAGCGCCCAAATTGAGCCCCATAGGATCCTTTAGGATTTAACCAGCGCGCGCTGAGTTGGCGAACTTGAAAGTCACTCTGATCTTCTAAAATTAAGTTTTCTTTATTTAATTTACCAAATCGATCATATTTTTCACGGAAGTCCGAAACCAATTCCCATTGATCTTCTCCGACTTCTGAAACCTTATAAAAAAAACGAGAGCTTACAAAAAGATAATCATTCTTTGTAGAACCAAATGCGTCTGTAGAATACCGCTCAGTAACACCAACGCCACCTAATGTAATTCTTCCATTCGTTTTTATTGCAGAGGAATCACTACAAAAAAATAGTGTAAATAAAATAAAATGTAGAGCCGCATATCGGCAATATCTTTTCTTGTTCATATAGATTTACCATATATAATTCCCGCAATTCATTTATTAAACAAGCGGTTTTCATATTTAACTCGCAGATCATGAAAGTGAGATAAGAACATGTCGAAAGTAGATTTATTTTTTGCAAGATTAAATAAAAATTTTGTTTTTCGTTATATTTCCAGCATAAAACTCGCTATCCCATTAATGCTGATTGTCTCCATGGTTGTGGCTTGGGGAACCGTAGTTGAAAGTCAATACAATTCTGAATACTCAAGCCTCCTGATCTATAAATCGGGCTGGTTCGGATTTCTTCTTATTTTATTGTGGATCAATATTTTTTCAGCAACACTGTCCCGCTGGCCCTGGAAAAAACATCATACGGGTTTTATAATAACTCATATTGGTCTCCTAACATTATTAATGGGGGGATATATTACAAATGAGTCAGGAACAGACGGCCAACTTATGGTTCAAGAAAATCAATCCAGTCGATCTGTTGTGCTTCCGAATCTGATGTTTGGATATCAAATTGAAAATCAACCCAATGTGCAAAAAATTGTTTTTAAAAAAATGCTGAAAGCCAAAGAGAAAGAAGACCTCAATAGTATCAATAATGAAATTGGACAATTTGTTAATGTTGAAAAATATATTCCCTTTGCTAAAACCAGCCGAGTCTATAAGTCAGAGCCCTCTCAATCCGACGAAATAGCCCTGAGTTTCATTTTAAAAAGCCAGTTTTTTAATGTCAACGAATGGCTTCACACTACAGAAAATGCCCAAATGCAAATGGGCCCAGCAACACTTAAAATTACAAAAGTGCAAGACTTCGATCTTAATGTAACAACTAAAAAATTAAAACCTCAAGAGCCCCAATCTTCTCACACAAAAAAACTAAAGAAAAAAAGCCCCACTGATTTAAACCAGGACAAGGTCTTAGTTTTTAATCCCAAGAACACCCAAGAATCCCGAGAGATTTTAGTTTCTGATTTACAAAAAAATGAAATTGAAGTTTTTAATTTAAAACTTCGTCTTCAAAAAAAATACCGTTCGGCCATAGTTGCCGGAAACAAACTTAATGAAAATCCCGACCCCTCGATTTCAAATCCTGCCCTTGAACTCCAAGTAGAGCAAAACAATAAAGTCCTTCGAGAAGTTCTTTATGCCAATTTTAAGGATTTTTCTCTCAATAAAGACGGCGTATTTGGTTACCGCATGGAGTATCTGAACTCTGTTGGTCAGGGTTCAGATGAACCTGATGACCCAGTTGCCCAAGATCCTCAAAGTATTAAATCTGGTTCTCGAGTGATCGAATTTAAAGTTTCATCACAAGCTCCTCACAAAACCCAAGTTGTTCTCTACAAAGAGGGGCAAGAGGTTTTAAAACAAATTCTTTCTGAAGGCGAAAAGCTCACAACTCCTTGGATGGGTATGGAAATATTTATTGGAACGATTGAAGCTCATGCCCTTGAATCTAGTGAGGTTACAGCCATAAATCCCGAAAAACGAAGTGATCTTCCAACGAGTGCCATCTTACTGAACACGGCCCAAAATCAAAAAATTTGGCTGACCGAGGGGGAACAAAAAACTGTTTCTATTAATGATCGCAATTTTACATTTTATTACGGAAAAGAAATCATAGATTTACCCTTTGAGGTCACACTGAAAAAATTTACTAAGCTCGACTATCCCGGGACAAGCACACCTATGTCCTTTGAAAGCCTTGTGCAGATCAACGATGAGAGTCAATCACAAAAAATATCTATGAATGAACCTTTTAAAAAAGAAGGCTTTACACTGTATCAAGCCAGTTACATTATGAATCCAACAGAAGCTCCCATTTCTATTTTCTCCGTCAATAAAGATCCGGGCCGATGGTTAAAATATTTGGGCAGTCTCATATTAAGTATTGGAGTGATTACGTTTACTCTCATGCGCTCTCGACTTGCAAAATCAACCCCCACACACCCTAAACCTTGAGGTCAAACCATGAATTTATTTAAGCTATTTCTTTTTATTTTATCTTTAAATTTGATATTCGAGCCTCTGCTCCATGCCGAAGAAGCCCCCGTAAATATCTCATCAGCCCAGGCGGAGCAAACATTTAAAGATATAGGTTCAAAAATTTCTATCACACCGATCAATAGACTTCCTTTACACCAAAATGGCAGGATAAAACCACTAGATACTCTCTCTCGAGAGTCTCTTTTATTTATCAGTGGCTCCTACAAAAGATTCGGCCTTAACCCCGTCCAAACTTATCTTGCACTCAGCGCTGTACAGGTCTCACCTTTTGTTGAAATCCTTCAAGTGAGAGATGTTGAACTCCGAACTAAGTTAGGTTTTTTAAAAAGCAAACGCCTCTTTAGTCTTTCCGAAATTGAAAGTTCTCCACTTTCGCAATTGGCAGAACCACTTTTTAATAAGCAGCAGGAAAATTCACGATTGCTCACAGAACATGAAAAAAACATTCTTGAAGTCTATCATCAAATGTCCGCACTCAGGGATATTATCAGTGGTCAAACTATTACTATGGCCGCAGATTATTCATTTTTAGAAAACAATCACGAATCTAATAGCCACGGATCCGATGGATCCAATAGCCCCAATCCAGAGATGCAGCAGGCGATGACGAACTATTTTCAATCTCTAAACCAGACCGCCGAAACTCAAGCCGAAGCCGCCAACAAACTCCTCTTAAAATCGAATGAACAAAAAGCACCGGAACTTTTTCAGCATTATCTAGAAAAGTTGGATATAGAAATTTTTTATAATCAGTTAAAGCCCTTTTTCTGGGCTGCGCTTTTAGCTCTATTTCTTGGAGTCTCATTTTTTAGTCCCTTATTTAAAAATAAAGTTTCAAAAAAGTGGACTCAGATTTTGTATTCATTACCTATGATATTTATTATTCTCGGCCTGGGCCTTCGCGTTTACATTACTCAGTTTGCTCCGATAACCAATATGTATGGAACCATGATCTGGGTGGCTTTTGGAATTAGTTTTTTCGGATTCATTTTATTTTCACTCTATAAAAATTATTCTGTTCCAGGTATAACACTTATTGCAACAGGTTTAATGTTGCTGTTGACCGAGCAAATCCCATTGATTCTTAGCCCAGATTTAGATCCCATTGTGGCCGTCTTAAGAAGTAATTTCTGGCTTTCTACCCATGTGACGACCATTACAATTTCCTATGCGGCTTTAACTATTGCCATGGTTTTAGGAAATATTGCTCTCATTCGACTGTGGATTTACAAAGACAATACCGCATTCTTTAAAGAGTATTCTCATTATGCTTATCGGATGATTCAATTGGGATGTTTTTTACTCTCTGTCGGAATTATTTTGGGTGGTATTTGGGCCGACTATTCTTGGGGAAGATTTTGGGGCTGGGACCCAAAAGAAACCTGGGCTCTGATTGCAGATCTTGGTTTCTTAGCCATACTTCACGGTCGCTTTGTGGGATGGATCACCCCTTTCACATTACTTGCCTGGTCCCCTCTCGCTTATTTACTTGTCATTATGGCATGGTACGGTGTTAACTTTATTTTGGCCGCAGGACTTCACTCCTATGGTTTTTCCAGCGGTGGAGCAACCCTTGTCGCCATCTTTGTAACAGTTCAAATCACTTTACTGATTGCAGGACTGATCAAATACCGAACACTAAAGCCGCAGCCACATGAATAGCCGCGGCGATATACATAAATACGGCAAAGGGAAAATGGAACGTATGCCAATATCCCATCAGGTTTTGAAAGGACTCTAGGAATAAGGCCCTTCTTTTTTGAATGGCCACCAATGCAAGAATCTGTTTTGAAACTCTTGGCCAATGCCCAGGAGCTGATGGCTGCTGAAAAGCTAATTTGATATCACCCCAACTCGAGCGAAAGAAAGCACTGAAAGGATTTATCTCCGCGTGCGCAGGGACTCCCACAAAGTGCAGAGCTTTTTTAATGTAAAGTTCGATTTCATCTTCGATCACTTGAATTTTATTTTTCTCTAAAATGGTTTTTAATTGCAAAATTCGTTTTTCAGCTTCCTTTTCAAAGTCCACTTTTGCTTTAAGCATTTGAACGTAAAAATACCTTCCGATAATTCCGCTGGAAAAAGAAATGACCATAGACCAAAAACTAATACCAACGAGCCCTCTGACTTTAAAATTACAGTGAAATAAAATCAGTGTTGGCCCAACCAATCCACAAAACACATGAAAATTTAACCATTGGGATAACCTTCCCCAATTTTGAAAATAGCCCACACGCTTTCTTAACGAATAGACATTCATTGTGATCATAAGTGTTAAGCCGATCCACCCCAGCCACAAACTGATAGGCCTTCCTGGCTCCGAGGTGATGCTGATCGAATCGCTAAGAAATCCTTTTTTTTGTAAGCTTAATAAAATACTGTGTTGGGGTTGAAAATTTAAAGCATAATACTCTACACCCACAACAAGAAGTATTAAAACCCATACGCTCAAATAAACTTTCATCTTCATTAATTATTGACCCCAACTTTTTCCCTTATTGTGACAATTATAACAAGTACCGTCACCCGTAAAATAACTTGGGTTCTTTGAGCCATGTTTAGACCAGCCTTTAGTATAGTGACAAGGTAAACAAAAACTGATTTTACTATTGGCAGAGTTGGTATGGACAAAATTAAAAACACGAGATGTCGTTGGAGTCTTGTGACAGGTTGAACAATCCTTTACCACATAATGGCGTTTATCCGTAACCGCAGCATTGTTCTGACTGGGATGATTTGATAAGGCTGGCCTTTCGTTTTCATGGCATTGGCTGCATGTCGCACTGATAGGAGTATGACCGTAAAGTTTATAAGCTGCCCAAAGCCCCCCGGCCACATGGCATGTGACACAGTCTTCCCCATCATAATGAGGCAACCCATTGACGGCTGCAGGCTTATCATTCACATGGCAAGAAGTACAAGTTGTCGGTGTTGGATTATGGGGACTTGAACCTACGGCCCAATTGGTTGCAACAGAATGACAACTCACACAGTCCCCTCCACTGCCATGAGGGGTTCCACTCACCGGAGCTTTTCGATCTTTTTCGTGACAGGCCGTACAGGTACTTGGATTTGAATTGCGTGAGTGAAAATCGTGATCTGTCCATTTCATTCCGGCATAATGACAGGAAATACAATCGGCATTGTTGTAATGAGCAAATGAATTAACAGCAGCCGGAACTTGTGAAGCATGACAACTCAAACATGTCGTTTCTGTTCCAGTATGCTTGAAGGCAGCAGATGCAAATAAACTCTCAACCCTAGGTTGTTCTATATCACACCCAAGAATCGAAACTAAAAGTATGGTAATAAAAATGAATTTTTGTTTTTTTAAACTCATGCGGCCAAACCTTTTTCAAATTTTTTATCGATTTCAACACCCAAGCTCATCAAAAATTTATTTGGCAATTCAGCTCCGGCAAACACAAAAATAAAGTCATTGGCTAACTCTAAAGAGTCCTCATTCTTTTTAACTTTGGCTTTTGTTGCAGTAATTTCCTGAATACTTGTATTAAACCATATTTGTACGAGACCTTTTTTTTCCAAAGCTTGAATTCGATTTATATTGTCCTCATTACAGCGATCAAAAGCAGGACCTCGAACAAAAAGATGCACTGTTGAACCATACTTTTCCTGACATAGCATTTGAGCCGCTTCAACTCCTGCATTTCCACCGCCGACCACAATAATTTTTTTATTTTGATATTGCTCTGGATCTAATAAATTATAGGTCACTTTCGCAGAATCTTCACCAGGAACGCCTAGTTTTCGAGGACTCCCACGAACACCCATAGATAAAACTACTTTTTTTGACGTGTATGTGCCTTTGCTTGTTTTTACCTCAAAGAAATTATCCTTTTTTTCTAAGCCAATAAATTGGGTTTGTTCCTGAACCTTAAATCCCGTCTTATCCTTTACGGCTCTCCAATATTCCAAAAGTTCTTCCTTAGATACCTTATTGTTTTTAAATTTTATTTTCCCCATCATTGGCAACTCAAAAGGATGACTCATTACAATTTTTTGTCTTGGAAAATTATAAACAGTTCCACCAAAAGAATTTTGCTCTATACATAAATATGATTTCTTATTGGCGATAGCTGTTAAACTCGCAGACAAACCAGCAGGCCCGGCACCTATAACAATAAGATCATAATCCGTTTTATTCTTAGAGGTATCAGACAACGCATGAGTTGCCGCAAGAATACCTTGTTTTATGGCATTTCGGATCAGCCCCATGCCACCCAACTCTCCAGCTATATAAAGTCCTGAAATATTTGTTTCATAGTGTGTTGTTAACCGCGGAATATCCATTCCTCGAGTTTTTGTTCCAAAAACAAGTTTTATTGCGTCCATTGGACAGGCTTTTTCACATTCACCATGTCCTACACATTTTGTAGGACTGACAAGTTGAGCTCGATGGTTTACTAATTTTAAAATATCTCCCTCAGGACAAACTAGAGTGCAAGCCCCACACCCACCGCACAGAGCTGGATCAATAATTGGATGCAAACTTAACGGCTCGTTCATGCCAGTACGTAATGCTTTTTCAATAAGTTTTTTGGCCTCTTTTGTTTGTTTTTCTCGTTGGTGAGACTTAGAAAACACAAAAAGAAGCATCAATCCAAAAACAAGTGGGATCATATTATTTAATAAAAATTCAATTCCAATATTCATCATGCTCGCCCCTTAAAATCTTAAAAAATGCGAAACCTTACTCTTTCATTATATCAAAAAAATCAAGTATTTATAGTTTCTTTTAACTAGTGAATTGTTTTGAAACGTTTCAATTTACTTATCGGAATTTTAATAAAATTCTAAATTTATTTGACACTTTTTTGAACTTTTCTAGACCTTGTTCACCCGAGTCTAGATATGAGTCATGTAAAGTTTACACAAACAGAATCTTAACACGCGAATTCACCTCCCTTAATGTTAAAGATTCTTCATGTAAGTTTCTGAATTTTAACTTCATCGTATGGAGTCCATTTGAAAACGAAACTGTTTGCTTTCTTTTTTATTTTTCTTTTTCAAATATCGACCACTTACGCCAAATTTAGCACCGAGCCGATCCAACAAAATGGCCCGGTGTATTTTGAAGACACACCCATTTCACTTCAAGAAATTCGATATCTTTATCCCGATTTAGTAATTCAAAGACATATTCAAGAATTAAGTGCCTATTTACGAACTCATCGATTCGGTAAGTCTGGAACACGCACGGATGAACAAAAAAGAAATTTTGATCTGTTAAAAACCACTTCCTATAAAGAGGAAATCACCATGCGTGGTGAAAATGGTGCAAATTTAGATTTAAAAATTCGCATTCTTGTCACTCGGTATGACCAACACATTTTGGTTCATTATGAACTTCCTCGATCAAATACAATTTATGTAGAAATTCCCCCTGAATTATTAAACTACGTGGATATGGATTTTTTAGAAACCCATCTTATGGTTGAAAACGAAGGCGGTCGACCTAAAAGACTTGTGTCTTTTTCAGATGTGCTTCTTTCCTATGAAAACTTTCCAGAAAGTTATCGTAAACTCTCTATCGAAAAAATCGATCGAATGATGAAAACAGCGGTCATGAGTTTAAGCTACAACCGCCAACTGCAAAACATTACTGAATCCATGATTCAAGATATGTTTGTAAAAAAATTAGCCTTTGATAGCGCCGTGGCTGCTGCAACTAATGATGTTGAACCTGAAATGGTACAAGTTTTAGCACATTTAAGAGATAAATCCATAGATTTCCTTCGTGAAAAGGTCATTTTAATTTGGACAGAACTTAAGTCAAAAAATCCTGATGTCACGATCGAACTTGCAGAAAAAGAATTACTTCGACAAAATAAAATTAATAATTTTGTACTTCCTGATGATTCATTAGCACGAGTTGAGATTACTAACATTCAAGATGAATATGTTATTCGTATTTTATTGCACGGTTCTGAACGTGTCTTTTTGTGGATGAGTTCAGAATTAGCTCGAGGAAAATCGACTCATTTTAGTCAATATATGGCTCGACAATTTCGAGAGGCAGGTACGGACCGAACAGATGGAGTTCGAGGTCGGGACGTTGCTATTCTTTATTATGATAAACTTCAACAATCAGAAAACTCAAATCAACAATCTGAAGTTTCACAAATAAGAGTTGAAGATCATCCTCGACCAGCGAATTACAGTTTTGCTGGAATAAAAGCAAACTTCAAATCCATCGTCAAAGCTCCAGAACTGAAAGACCAAGGTTTTGCAATTTTTTGTGGTGTAACCCAAGCAGGCATAATGTCTGCAGTGAATTTAATTAAAATGGCAATCGAACCATCCTATCAATTCAATTGGCTTACCGTTGGAGTTATTTATGTTTTTGGTTGGGGCATTGGAAGTATTCCCTCCACCTACAACAATTGGGTTTACCGAAAAGCGAGTAATATTGAACCCAAGTGGAAACAACGTTCAAGACAAATTCTTAAGTCAGCGACCATCTCTAGTCTCTATGTTATGGCTATTTCCTATGTCACAGGTGGTGCGTCTGATCTTGCAGAATTGGCTTCCGTTGGAGCCTATGGCGCCGTAGCCGCTTACGTTTTGGATAAAATGGCCAATATCGTTACAAACTCTTTTATGCGTACCGAGGTCAGTCAGTGGGCCGTCATCCAAAGAGAAGAAGGATTGGATCGACACAATCACGACATTCGTATTCCTTTTACAAATATCGTTTTATGGAAAACGAATATTTCACATGGAAAATGGAATACTCAAATTCGTGCCAACAGTATCAATATTGGACTACGATCTCCTCATCTTTTAGGGGTTCCCTATGGTTTAGAAATTTACTTTGGAAGTTATTTTTTAATAAAATATCTGACTTTGAAGTGGGCGGAATTAAAACATCCCACCGTCTCAAACAAATTGAGACTCAGAGAAAGATGGAATTTGGTGAATCCTTTTAATATTCGCTTTTGGAAAAATATCCCCACAATAATCAACACACCGATTCGGTATGTTCATAATAAAATAAGCTCAAAAAAGATTGTAATGGATGTAAATGAACTGAGCAAAAGCACCCCAAAACCACATTTAATACTTTGCCGACCCCTGTTTAATAAAGCCCCTTAAAATAGATCTCTTGATTTTACAGTAAAACTACACCTTCAGTCACAGATGGCATCTCTATATGAATATTGTGTTAATTTTGAAAGCCGTAAAGCCAGTTTTAAATACTCAATCACCCATTTCTCAGGTAATTCTTTGGGTTTTTTACGTTTCAGTAAAGCTAAAAGTTTTTTTTCTCGATTGAGATCAAGAATTGATATTTTATTTTTTGCTTTAAATTGAGCTATCTTTTCAATAACTTTTCGTCGACGTTCCATTTGCTTTAAAATTAATAAATCAATCTCTTCAATTTCTTTACGACACAAAGATAACGAATTTTTTTTTTGAACTTTTTTGTTTATTGCCTTCATTATTGCTTTCAATTTCTTTCTTCAATAAATTTTTTATGTAATTTTTGGACGGCTAAGGTTCCATTTTCATCATCAACAAGAAAGCAAAAGTTATGTCGACTGGCCCCAGAGGAAATCATGCGCACATTGATACCAGAAATAGACTCAAAAATATTTTTTGCAAAACCCGGCGTATGATTAATATTGTTTCCGATCAATGCCACTAAACTTAATTTGTTTTCAATTTGTACGTCTGCAAATTTTTCTAAATCTATAAATAATTTTTTATTTTCAAGAGCTGTTTGCTCTAAGGTCAAAGAAATCGAAATCTCAGAGGTTGTTATGGCATCAATTGAAATTTGATGTTCATTAAATACCTTAAAAATTTGAAATAAAAAGCCATGGGCATTTAACATCTCTGGTGTAGTTAATGTCACTAAAGTTTGATTTTTTCTTACGGCAATCGCAC
>DAIRER010000436.1:0-2291 GCA_036795495.1 Pseudobdellovibrionaceae bacterium
TTTATAGTCTTTCCAATGGTGAATTTCTTCAAGTAGATCTAAACCCAAAATTAAAAAGACCTCGGCCTTGGGATGTAACTTTTTAATGTCTTTTAATGTGTCTATTGTGTAGCTTGGACCACTTCTTAAAATTTCAATATCACTAACAATAATTTCTTTTCCATAATTTTCAAAAGCCAATCGGGTCATTTCTAATCTTTGTTCAGGTGTTGGCCCCTCTGTTGGTGCTTTTAATGGATTTTGAAGGTTTGGTACTACATAAATTAAATCTAGCCCCAATTTTTTTTTAATTGAAATTACTGAATTAACATGACCGTTGTGTGGAGGATTAAAGCTTCCTCCAAATAATCCAATTTTCATTGTGGCACTCCTGTCTCAAAAACCATTTTACTCATTTGAGTTAATAATTCTTTTATGTTTTTACCAGTAACCGAAGAAATAGGAAGGGCCAGCTTTCCAGTTTCTTTCTTAAGTTTTTTTAAAATGTCATCTATCTGATCTTCACTCAAGGCGTCCGTTTTACTTACCACTAAAATTTGAGGACGTTCAGAAAGTGGAAGAGAATCGTGATTCTCTTTTTTAATTTCATCATATTTTATAAGTTCATTTTGAATATCTAAGTAATCCTGCAAAGGATCTCGGCCTGAAAACCCAGATCCATCAACAAGATGGACAAAAAGACGAGTTCGCTCAATATGTTTTAAAAATTGAATTCCCAGTCCATGCCCCTCGTGGGCCCCCTTAATTAAACCAGGAATATCCGCGACCACATAACTGCGATCCTCATCAACTCTCACCACCCCCAAATTCGGGGTCAGTGTTGTAAAAGGATAATCTGCTATTTTTGGCTTGGCAGCAGAAATACGAGAAATTAAAGTCGACTTACCAGCATTTGGAAATCCAATAATTCCTACATCCGCAATCAGCTTTAATTCTAAAATAATTTCTAAATCATGACCAGGTTCACCAGGTTGTGCATGTTCGGGGGCTTGATTTACACTTGTTCGAAAGAAAAAGTTTCCTTTCCCTCCGCGACCCCCTTTTAATAAAACAACCTCATGAACCTCTGTAAGATCTGCTAAAACTTGACCTTCCTGCGTCCTTACAATTGTTCCAAAAGGAACTTTTAAAATAAGGTCTTTTCCGTCTGCTCCACTGCACTTGGAACCTTCGCCTGGATGGCCATTTTCTGCCAAATATTTTTTATTTTTTTTATAATCTACAAGAGTGTTTAATTGGTGCGATGCTTGGATAATCACATCACCACCACGGCCACCATCGCCCCCATCGGGGCCACCACGAGGCTCCATCGCTTCGCGTCTAAAGCTAACAGACCCAGGGCCACCATGACCTGATGCAATAGTTATACTGATTTCATCTACAAATTTCAAAGGAACCTTTTAGGAGTGTCTTTTAGAAAAAAGAGTCCTCGACAATGAGAGGACTTTTTCATTTTGAACCACTCTGAACTAAGCGCTTTTAGGATAAACGCTCACTTTAAATTTTTGTTTATCGAATCGCTCAAATTTTACTTGGCCATCTAAAACGGAGTAAATTGTATAATCTTTACCCATTTTTACATTTTTTCCCAATAAAAATTGAGTTCCTCGTTGTCTCAAAATAATAGTGCCCGGCTTAACAATCTCTCCACCAAAACGCTTTACACCTAAGCGTTTACTCTGTGAGTCGCGACCATTCTGTGTACTACCACCTGCTTTTTTCGATGCCATACAAATTACCTCTTTAAACCAATATTGAATCTAAACTAATTTTTACTTCTTCGCAGCTTTTTTTGCTGTTTTCTTTACTGCTTTTTTTGCTGTTTTCTTTTTAGAAGTCATTCCTTTAACTGGCTTTTTAGGAGCGGCTTTTGCTTTTTTCTTTGGCGCCGCTACTTTTTTAGAAACCACTTCTTCTTCAGTGTTCTTCTCTCTAGAAAGGCTTGCTAATTTTGCTTCTTTTTTAGCCTGGATTTGACCTTCTCTTTTGGCTTCCATATCTACGATGGTTGCTTCAAGATCCGTCGCCTCAGTTTTACCGTCAGGTGTGGTAATTGCTTTAACAAAAAGCTCAGTAAATTCTTGACGATGAGTCTTAAATTTTCGGTACCCATTTCTACGCTTCTTTTTAAAAACAAAAACCTTACGGGTTTTAGCCTGCTTGGTAACAACAACAGTTACTTTGGCATCCTTCAATGTAGGAGCTCCAACATAACTTTTTTCTCCACCAATCATCAAAACATCATGAATGATAATCTCTTGACCTAAATCAACAGGTGGATTTATTTTTTC
>DAIRER010000437.1:0-2285 GCA_036795495.1 Pseudobdellovibrionaceae bacterium
GGTTGCCCTTCGTGCAGGTCACCTTTGTGCTCAACCACTTCTTCGACGCCTGAATGCTCCCGGCGTTTTAAGAATTTCATTTACTGCTTACAATACCCTTGAGGAAATTGATCAATTAATTTTAGCCCTTGAAAAAGGAAGGAAACTTTTACTATGAGCTCCAATGATGTATTGATACGCATTCAATCCACACCAAATCCCTATGCCTGGAAGTTTATTTTAAATCAGCCCGTTCTTAATGAAGGCAAAGCTAGCTATGGAAACCCCGAAGAAGCCAAACAAAACAATCTGGCAAGTTCTTTGTTTCAAGTTCAAAGCGTAAGGCAAGTCCATTTTTTTCAAAATGTCATTACCATAACTCATGCCTTTGACGAAGAGTTTGACTCCATAAAAGAAGCTTTAACTTCTGTGATTCAAACGCGCATCGCCGCCCATAATCCTAACCAAACTCCAACTGACGAAAAAAAAATGGCCAGAGCCCATCTTCCAGAAAGTCTACAAAAAATCGAAGAGATTCTTGATAGAACCGTTCGACCTGGACTACAAGGAGATGGTGGAGATATTGAAATTATCAAACTCGAAGATCATAAATTGTATGTTCACTATGAAGGCGCCTGTGGAACCTGTCCAAGCGCAACAAGTGGAACTTTAATGGCTATTGAAAGTATTATGAAAGAAGAGTTTGATCCTCAAATCGAAGTCATTCCTTTATAATTATAAAAACTATTCTGAACGAAGCTGAGACATCTCAAGACCATAATGTTCCCAGGTTTTAGAGGAATCGCTTGATAAAATCGCGCTGGCCCCTTGAAGATCTTTGCCCTCTTTTTGTAATCTTGCGGTCAAAGAAATTTGTTTTAATTCTTCTTTAGAAAATCCTCTCACCCGAAGAGTGGCATGGCTCAACTCAGAAATATTCACATTTTCAAATCGGCCCTCTAAATCTCCAGAAACAACTTCTACGCCCGCAGGCAGCTCCCAACGATATTTAAAATCCTTTACCGAAAAACTCAATAATTTAAACTCAGCATTCAGCTGAACTGTTTGCTCATTTAGATCGGGAATTCCCTCTTCGGCAGAAATTACTATAGACAAAGATTTTAAATTTTTACAGGCTGTAATTTTATCTTTTTTTTGTAACATCACATCTGTTCTTTTCATAAAATCCTTGGTTGCAAACTCCAAAGCCGTGCCCAGAAAAATTAAAATTAATACAACAAGTACAACGGACGTTCGTTGATAATTTTTTACATATTTTAATAACTGGGGCATAGGTTCTCCGTTGTTGAAGATATTGTGCGCTTCAGTTGGTATTGAGCTGTACCATTAAGCTGTGTGCTTATTTTTCCATAGGTATTGGCTTTTATATTTACTAAATACCAACCGGCCGGCAATCCACTCATACTTATTGTTGCAACTCCAGCATCGAGCGCGTTAATCCGGCGATCATATTTTACAAGGGTGTCGTTAGCCCGCCCAGCAACAATGTCTGCCTCATCAGATAAATGATGTGTATAGGAATAAACATATAAGTCTAAATCCTGTGTCGTTCCAGAGCTCGTTGAATAGTTTATAAAAAGGGTGTCATTGCTTCCATCGTAATAGTATTTGTAGAAGTCATTGGATTTAAGCAAATTGGATCTCGGTATACCTGAGGAGTCATAGCTGTCCACCACAGGCACAAGGGACTGTAAGCACGAAGACCCGGAGGCCACGGCTCCCGTTCCATAATGCTGAGTGTTTGCGTTTTGTTTTTCCTCTGTTAATACGGCACTGAACCCTGAGTTACCACTTGCACTGGACGCCAAGGATAAGTGCTGTAAAAATCTTCCCATATTTTTAAAAGGAAAAGTAGAGTCTGTCCTCATTGCATTAAATGCAGACCAAATATCAGCAAAAGAAACGGCTTCTTCAATTTCAGATTTAAATAAAGTTCTAGAGATAGAGATTTCTCTAAATAATCCCTCGCCCGAAGAAATTGGTGAGTCAGGCACTCCACCACCTGGAGTTGAAGATAGATTAACTCCTACTAAATAACTGGCCGTTGAATCCGTTGGAGATGAATAATAACCTATACTATCTAAATAATATACCCAAGTTGGATAAATATCACTGATGATAGAGGCCTGAATGTAATTTGCCCAACCCTCACTCCAAGCCAAACGTGGATCAATTATAAAGTCTCCATTATGGGACCCTCCTGGAGATTCAGATTTACCATAAACATCTTCTAAAAAATGACCATATTCATGCAGAATGACTGAATTATCAAAATGATCGGTATC
>DAIRER010000438.1:0-2270 GCA_036795495.1 Pseudobdellovibrionaceae bacterium
GTAACGAAAGAACCGTGAGACTGGCAACAAAAGCTTTGCTTGCCAATATGGGGATGGATACGTTTCATTTACATCATGGCTCGAATATTTTTCATCTGGTGTTTAAGATGAACTCTTTCGGGTTCGAAATATTTTAGAAAAGAAAACCAAAGTTATCCCCAAAGAAGTAAATCCTTCAGAAAAACATTCTGAGGATCAACAAATAATTATTCATTATATCAAAAAGCATGGCTTTATTCGAGATCAAGATTATGCAAAACTCACCCAACGAGCAAAAGCCACACGCTCGCTTGATTTTAAGAAGCTCTTATCACTTAACTTAATTGAACGAAAAAGCCAGGGCCCCTCAACCTTTTATGTTTTAAAAGAGTAATTCCTTTTAAGGTTCTAAATTTCAACACTCTGATATCATGATATGAATGATTGCTTTCGACTAAAGTCTATATGTCGCATCAAATTACCTAATCATTAAGTTGTTTCTAATTGAGTTTACAAGAATAATTGAGTAATGGTTCTAAAGTATTTTTAAAGGAATTTATAGATGGCAGAAAATAGCTTAGTTGAAAAATGGAAAGAGCTTGCTCAAGAGGATTTAAGAGCTGCAGATCAGTTAAAATCTGGTGCGAGTTTGCTGTTGTCTATGTTTCATTTACAACAAGCTTTGGAAAAATATCTTAAGGCATATATAGTTTCAAAAATAAATCAACAGCCACCCTATATTATATTAAATCCAGATATCCTACTACAAAAAAACAGTTAGCGGATGCTTTAAATAGTAAAAAAGTAGAGTTACTTATTTTAAGAACGAAAGAATTAATAACGTGGTTAGAACAAAAGATGAAGTAAACAAAATTATTCAGGACTATATTTCATTAACTTCAAAAGTTTTTAAAGTTAATGATGTTTATCTTTTTGGTTCATATGCTTATGGAAATCCAAAAAAGTATAGTGATATAGATATTGCTATTGTCTCACCTGATTTCGAATATCTACCAGAAGATGTACTTTTAAAAATGTTATTTAAAATGGCCAGAAATGTTGATCCTATCATTGAGCCGATTCCACTAACTCTTGAAGATAAAGAAAATCCACAGCTTGGATCCATAGCTGTAGACATAATTAAAAAAGGGATAAAAGTCTTTTAATTCTAAATAAAAACAAGACCAAATTTAATGATTACATCTGATTTGACTTTTTTAATGGGGATTTGAACACTGACCTTTTTTAGACAGCTCGTAAGTTGATTGCGACTGGCTGCAGATCCTTGTCCCTGAAAATTAATTTCCGATAAATTCTGAGTTCCATTGTATTGTAAATTTACAGAAACCTCTCCCGAGATATTTTGGTCTTCGAGCTTGGCCCCTTCGTAACATTTTCGAAAAGCAGGCTGATGTGAATCAATCAGTTTTAATAATAAGTTTTGATCCTCCTTCTTTAAATCAACTTCATCTTTTTTGGGGTCATTCATCGACATGACAACTTGCCCAATTGACATCGAGGGAGTTAGATTCAGTTGTTTTATTCCCTTTTCAGACTTAAATACAGGTTGTTGAATTTTATTAGACCAATTTATATTTTTTTGCGATTTTAGAGTTTTCAAAAGATCATCAATTTTTTGATTCTCAGATTTTTTATTAATTTTTTTCTTTTTTGATATTAAATATTCTTCAGAACCATTTTTAATATCAGCATAGATTTCTTCTGATTTTTGAGGAACTACAGAGATTTCCATAATTGATGCTGAGATTTTTGGCGAGTTAATGTTTAGACTCTGAAGAGAATCGATGGGCATAAAAAACAATAAAGATCCATGAAGAATCAGGGAAATAATATAAGATTCATGTTTAGGAATAAAATAACGTAAACTTGCAATCCATTGCCTGGGAGTGGAGTCTAAAAAAGAATGTGCACCTATTGCTTTACTCATTATTTTCTCCTTTAGCCGTTATGGATAAAAGTTCGCTTTCGATTTTGGAAAATTCTTTTTCAATAAGTAACTTTCTTGTTTTGAGATTTTCTTCTTCACTTTGGATCGAAATCAGTAGTGGTTTACGAATATCGCCTTCAATTGAAAGATCGCCCAAATCTATCACTTTTTTTTGAGCCAGTGAGATGTTTGAAATAATCATAAAAAAAGAAATAAAAAATAAAATTATAAGTTTAGGCATTGTTTTTCCAATCCGATAAAATAGATTTAATTTGATCAAAAGCCTCAGGGGCTAATTGACTCTTTGAGTCCTCTAGGCTTTTTTCAGCTTTCTTGATCTGAG
>DAIRER010000439.1:0-2269 GCA_036795495.1 Pseudobdellovibrionaceae bacterium
TTAAACGATCAAATCAAGGGCGTCTTTGTCGAGGCTTTTCAGGAAAAAATGGGCACAAACACTCAATTTTTAATTGAAGGTCGCATTTATCCCGAAGAAATTTGCCTTAGAGTGGGGTATATTGAATCTGGCCGAATCACTCAGTCCAATTTTGAAGTTTCAATGGATGTAAAAACCCATGATGAAAGCACCCTGGAGAAAATCCACCTGTGTGTTGACGCGGCAGCTTCTATGCTTTTGGAGCATCTTGAAAATATCGATAAGGAAGAGGGGTCAGATCTGCCCATTTCGTGGACTCCCTACAAGTTTAGCGGTCAAACACTTTTTCTACAGTATTCTACGGAGAACTCCACCCTTGAGGCCGAGGCCAACCGTTTATTGGGTTTGGATGAAAAAAACTTGGTCTACGAAGATGAAACTTTTGCAACAGAGATTGAAGCCGAGGCGGCCTTTCTTGCGGCCCACAGTTCCTGTCAAAGAAACGAAAGCTCATCGAATGACACGATAAGCTCTGACGACGATACGCTGCACTAGAGACCTTCGCGTGTGTCGCTCTCTCCAAGAGGTCTATTGAATTTTTAGGATTTATTGATTCTCGTGTTTCTCTTGCTTTTCTTGAGCGGTGTGATTTTTTAGAGCCTGTTTATATTTTAATTTTTTTCCAAAATAATATCCTGCGATGTACAAACCACATCCGATGAGGGCGATAAAAATCCATTTTCTAAATTTGTGATACATTGAGAAATATTTTACTCATTGACAGGACAAAATGACAACTGATAGTTTGTGCGCTCTTTTTAAAACTCCGTTGCGGGAGTAGCTCAGTTGATAGAGCGGTGCCTTGCCAAGGCACAGGTCGCGGGTTTGAGTCCCGTCTCCCGCTCCAATTTTTAGCATTGTATCTAGTTTTTTTATTTCTGACTTTTTTGGCCAAAAATGGAGTTCAACCCACTCTGGGATCAATTTAAATTGGCTCGTTTTATGGCTCCTTTTAAAATACAAAACCATAAATTCTTACATCAACTAATTTTTGAGTTAAATTATAACCAAACATCATGATTTGAAATAAACCAACACCAGAGACAGAGTCTCCGCCGAAGGATCCCGCATAAAATGAAAACAAATCATTCAATTCATAATTTATGTAAAGATCTCCTTGCAACTTTACTTTATTATCAAAAGTATCATTGATGAGATAACTTGCAAGGTGCGTACTGAAGAGTGGATTGAGTCTCTTTGTCAATCCAATCCCCAAATAGGTATTATAACCCTGGCTTAAGTTTTCCACTTGAGCCGTCTGGCTTCCTTCATTGTAAATAAGAACAGCCTGTTTCCACTGACTTAATCTTAACCAAGTGCTCACATCAAGATCTCGCGAGGGGGACTCATAAATATTCTTTTTTATAGACAAAGACATCAAGCTTCCTAACGAAGTGCTATTAAAAATTGCTGGATTGATAGACCACTCACCCCAGGATTTAAGATAGGAAATACCAAATAAAGACTCATGTCTGCCTCCTAACAACCGGGTACTGAATATAGGTAATATGAATGTAAATTCCTGACGATTACCCCCTGGAGAAAAAAACGTATTCGGATCCATTTTGGCGATCTTATTGATCTCTGCCTCTTCAAGATCTAAATTTTGAGTTGTGTTGTTTAAAAAGGATTCAGCTTGGTTTTTATAAAAAAGGAGAGATTGTTGATTCTCTTGATAAAAATTAACGGGTGTTACTGTTGCCGATCGACTTACAAACTTTTTTAACTCTTCTCTGGCCATAGAGTCATTTTTTAAACCCAAAAAGGCTTTCGCTTTAACATAATGGAGCAACGAAAAATCCCCTAAGTTTTTACAATACTCCGAGGCCTGCTCCCATTCGGCTAGGGCTTCAGTAAACTGATTGAGTTGAAGTTTATTTAGTCCACTGTAATATTTTTTTGAAGCTTCAAAGGTGTTTTCCGTCCCACAAGAAAATGACAGCTCCTTTAGATCAAAATAATTTTTATATTTTTTAACAGCCTGTTCTGCGTCGGTACGATTTGCAATCAATTGACCTTTTTCATCACGAAGCACAATCTCCGATTCAGCTTTTTCATTCCAAACCTCGTGATCGGCTTTGGCTTTCCAGTTTTTATTTTCATCTTCATAAACGCCCACAATCTGTGGACCCGTTGCACAAGCAGAAATAAATTGAAGCCAAACGACGGTCAAAGCTAGTTTTATAAACATGTTCATAATGATCATCCTTTATTGTAATATAACGATTTT
>DAIRER010000440.1:0-2255 GCA_036795495.1 Pseudobdellovibrionaceae bacterium
CAGCAAAAAAAATTCATTCTTACTCGAGAGGGCGAGTCTTTATATCAAAGATGTCATTCTATTTTTGAATCCTTACACTCAATGATTGAAAATTCGAGTCAGACAGTATCGATTCATCAAAGTCCAATTCGATTAGGAACCTCTTTGAGTTTGGGTAAACATATCCTGAGTTCCCATTTAGAAAGCTATAGAAACATACATAGCGATGCTCATTTTAATTTACAATTTGGGACTTCTTTGGAAATTGCTGATCAAGTGGCTCAAAATAAAATTGATTTAGGTTTAATCTTAGTTGAAAGACCTTTGCCAGGCTTAAAAAGTAGAAAATTAAGAAGCGGATATTTTATTTGTGCAGAAGGTGTTGGGGCAGGGGCTGAAGTTGATAATAAAGAAAAAACAAACTTAAAAACAAACTTAAAATTAAAAGAAGACAGCCTTGAAAAGGGATACTATTTAACAGAAGAGCGTCCTGAAACAGAGTCCTTTATCACAAACTTTACCAAACAATATGGACATACACCTAGAATTATAGATCGTATTTCAAGTTGGGATTATATTAGCTTTTTAACAGAGCAGGGGTACGGGCGAGGAGTCCTGCCCGACTTTATGGTCTGTCATCGAAATAAATTTAAAATCGTACATGAAAAATTTAAACACCCCTATCAAATCATTCTTATTTATCGTCATTTAAAGTCGATCCCGGCGGGTGCTCATTCTTTTTATAAGCACCTGTTTTCTGAATAGGATCTTGTCTGATTGTTATTTTATATTTTGTATTTTTTATACGCAAGTTAAGCTATTGATATCATTGTTTTTAACAATTCTCGTAGCACCATCGTCACCTGTCATAAAAATAACATCTATTATTTTTTATAAAAGACATTATATTTGCCTCAATTCATCAATAGGAGTCATTATGAAAACTTTTAGTATAATATTTTTATCGTTTGCGTTTTTTGTAGGTGTTGGTCTTGATTCAGAGGCAAGAATCCATTGGAGTGTGGGTAATGATTTTGAAGAGGAAAGACCCGATAATATATTTTATAAAGATCCTTCCGGTTGGAGAGATTTTTTTAGTAAAACTTTAAAGTTGGAAAACAAGCCAGATTCAGAATACGAAAGGTTAGCCATTTATTACGATCAAATGCGCAAAAAATCTGCCTCTGATGTTCGCATTGAAAATAGTATCAATTTGACCGTTGCAACTTTAACCTGCTCTACAGGTAATACAATTGCAGGTGTCTCAGCCCTGTTATCACAGTTTCCTTTATTGCATTCCGTGCTTTGGTTTACCTTTGCTGAAAAAGATAGAGCTGAGCGAACAAGTTTTGGGACTGTATTATTAGGAACCCTTCCAGAATCAACTTGGATACTTCTAAAAAGACTCATGGGAAAGCTGGATAACGAAGATGCCAACAAAGAACTTAGCATTGCTTATGCTACATCAACAGCTATTGCTGATGATCTAGTGGGTGATAAAACCTATTGTGAAGAGTATTATAATCAATACCAAGCAACTCACCATCTTCTTTCTAAGAGGACGACCGTTGGTCCTAAGCGAGATCTTAACTAATCATGTAGCAATTCCACATCCTTTATCCACAGAAAATAAGCTCTTATAAATATAAAATTCTGTGGATGTGTGGGCCTTCTTACATTTCCCTGCGAAAAGTCTACTCCCGACTAGATACGACGAAGTACTGATCACGACTTCAGCCGATAAAATGTCTCAATTTAAGTCCTAATTTTCAGGACCAATGTCTAAAAAAACACCTTCTTTAGTCTAGAAAACCTATGTCTTTAGTCCAGATTTGGCGTTCAGGCCTAAAGCCTTTACGGACCTCGCCGAATGAAGAGTCATGAAAGCGAACGCAAACAAAAACTGAGGGACCTTGAGTAGGTTAACAAAAGCTCCCTCAACTAACAATGGAGGATACTATGGGAATGAGAATATCAACAAACGTGGCAGCGATTAACGCGCAACGAACTATGACTTACAGCCAGAGGGAGATCAACAAAAGTATGAATCAACTGGCTTCAGGTTCTAGAATCACAAAGTCTGCAGACGATGCTGCTGGACTTGCGATCAGTGAGAACTTGAAAAGTCAAATCCGCTCTTTGTCACAAGCCAGCCGAAATGCGAATGATGGAATTTCATTAGTGCAAACGGCTGAGGGTGGATTAAATGAAGTTTCAAATATATTAACACGTATGAGAGAGTTAGCTATACAGTCAGCCTCTGATACGGTCGGTGA
>DAIRER010000441.1:0-2249 GCA_036795495.1 Pseudobdellovibrionaceae bacterium
TCCCTATATTTATTTAGAGCTTATTCTTGGGCCGAATGAACCCATTCCCGTTCAAAAATACCTGGAGTTTGCAGACATTAATGTTTTCCCTTACTCTTTTATGATTGGAAATGCCTTTCATCAAAAAAACTTAAAATCTTTACAAAAGCTAAATGAACAACTTCCACCCTCAGAAAAATCTATTGTATTTCTAGAAAATCATGACCTCGAACGGATGGATAAATTTAAAAACCAGCTTATCCTTTCTTTACATGATCAAAAGCTCCATCAATTAGGATCTGTTTTTATGCTGACATGGCCCTATGGATATCCTCAAGTGTACTCTGGATTTCAATTTCCCAACTATGATGCTGGTTCTGGAACTCAAACAGTATTAAATTCCAATGGTGAGTGTTTAGAGCCTTGGTCCTGTCAACATAGAGCTCTCGGAATCGCTGCTTTAGCTCAATTTAGAAATCATACAAATTCATTTTTTAATATTTCAAATTGGTGGAACTATGGAAAAGACCAAATCGCCTTCAGTCGTGGTAAACTTGGATTTGTTGTCATTAATTTAAGTGCACATTCTTTAAATCATGTAATTCCAACAGATTTAAGAGATGGAACTTACTGTAATATCTTGTCTAAAAATTATGATGATCAATCAAAAAGTTGCCCATCTGGAATAAATGTCAAAATGAATAAAATTTCAATTGAACTAGAGCCTTACTCGGCTTTAGTTCTTCAATCTAACATTAAAATAGACTCACAAAAAGATGCTGTGAAAAAGGTTTTAAAATGAAATATCAGTATTCTATAGGTATTGACCTTGGAGGTACAAAAGTCGCATCAGCTTTGGTTCGTTCCGACGGAAAAATAATTTCGTACCTCAAAGACTCTGTCTTAGAAATTAAATCGATTCAAGAGGCTCGCCTTTCTCAAAAAAAAATGATTCAATTGATGGTCAGTCACTGTCAAAAACATCTAGATAAAAATTCTCGTCTTGTTACCTCACACAAATTGAAAGGAATCGGACTCGCGAGTGCCGGTCCGTTGAATGTCAAATCGGGTGAACTTATTTATCCATCGAACTTTCCCAACTGGAAAAAATTTCCAATCGTCGCTGACTTAAAAAAAGAACTCAAAGCTCAAAATTTGACTTCAAAAGTTTTCTTTCAGAATGATGCTGTCGCTTCAGCTCTCGCGGAAGGATGGACCGGTGGAGCAAAGAACCTAAACTCCTATGCCGTGATCACTATTGGCACAGGAATAGGAACCGGTGTTATTTTTAATCAAAAACCAGTACAATCAGAGGGTATGGGTTCTGAATTTGGTCATTTGATTGTGAGTCAATTCGATAATTCCTCATTTTATAAAAAAACAGTTGAAGGTTTAGCCTCAGGGACCGCTCTTGTTAAAAGAGCTAACGAAGAGTTTAATTTCAAATGCACTCAAGTTGAAGACATTATCTTGGCCCTTAAAACGAGACCCGATTTGAAGGCACTATTTAATGATATGTCCATATCGCTAGCCGCACTTTGCTACAATCTTTCTATAGGGTTTCATCTTGAAAAAATTCTTTTTTCTGGAGGACTCAGTAAAGTGAACTCTTTGTATCTTCCAAAAACACGTATAATATACAAAGAAAATATCAATTTATTTAATAAGTCATTTCTAACATCTTTAAGTTTAGCAAAAACTGGAAATAAGTCTGGTGTGATTGGATCTGCACGTTTACCCTACCTTTCTTGAGCAGATTTTGATATAGTTAAAACATTATTTTTTAAAAGAAGGATGTAATTCAAAGTGCAAGATATTAAAATCCTAGTTGTTGACGATGAACCTGAAATTCGTGAAATTATTTTGCTTTTTTTGGGTTTTCAATACCAAGGTGAATTTGTCGAAGCTGAAAACGCCCTGGACGCAATTCAAAAAATTAAAGAACAGGGTCCATTTCAACTGATTGTTTCAGATTTTAATATGCCTAAAGCGAATGGTCTTGTTTTATACCAGTATTTAAAAAACAACCATATGGAAACTCCTTTTACATTAGTGACAAGTGATCAATTGGAAGACCATCCCGAATTTATGAATCAGCCTTTAACAAACTATATTCAAAAACCTTTTAATGAAGAAACCTTCCTTAAAGAAATCAATTCTCTCTTAGATCTGGTGGGTACAGAATTTAAAAGAGATCATGAATACATTCCCATTTCCATTCATACTTTGAAAAGAATTAAAAATATTAATTGTCCCATTTATATTCGCCT
>DAIRER010000442.1:0-2244 GCA_036795495.1 Pseudobdellovibrionaceae bacterium
TGCTAAAAACATTTGAGCTTGTAAAAAAGTATAACTCCCATTCGTACTTGTAAGATTATCCTCAAATGCCGTTTGAATGATTCCATACTCGGCCATAAGACTTGTCCCTCGATCTAAACCCTGTTTATAGTGTGCAGCGAATGTATTTTTACGCTGAATTTCAGATCTAGATGTCATAAATGATCCTCCGACTCTAACTTTTTCTAAAACATCGGCTTCACCCAAAACGGAAAAGCCCTTGTGCTCTTGATCTTGATTCGGCATTGACACATTTCCAAAAAATGAATTTAAGGTCAGCTCCCAACTTTCATTAATTTTGTGAATAACAAATCCATGGCTCTGCGCATACTGAGTCAAACCATTTGCACTGCGCTGATAGGAAGTATGATCTACGTGTCGAATTCCAAAAACTCGATCCATTAATCCGATATAATACCACCATCCCTCACCGATTTGTGATCGAAAGAAATATTCTTTGGGTTGAAATACACCGCCGCCACGTCTTAAGGCCTCAGCATCCGAGACTCGAGCCATCGTCAATTGAACCATGGACTCCATCTCTTCATTCCAAAAGAAATTTGCGCCCAGATCAAATTGCATGGGAATAATTTTTTCAGAAGTGTCTTTTGATCCTGGATTTTTTTGATTCCACAAAGTTCTTAATTTAAAAGAAGGTCGAAGCCAGTAAGGTATTTTTTGTTTTCCTAAAAACCCTGATTCTTCAGCAAGATCCTCATCAAGGGCACGATCTGAAATAAAAGTCCGTGCCGTCAGTTCAGAAAACAAAGCGCGTCCATAATCACTTAATGGGCCTCCACCCTGGCTATTGTAATGACATGTCAAACAGGAAGTATACCCATATCCAATAAAATCTGGATAGGAAAAGGCACTTAAAGAAACAAATATAAATAAACTTTGAATCAGAGCATAAATATAAAAAATCATTTAAAAAAACTCCACTACATACAAATCAGATTCATTCTAAACTACCTCTAATACATCCTGCCCTTAACCTTTTAAGTTTTCAATAGAATTTCTAAATAGACAGTCCACAGTATTTCAGTTAAGTTCCTAAACTTAATGAATGCTAAAATTATCCCTTTTAACCGAGCGTATCTCAGCACCTATGAGGAAAAATATCTTCGTGAAGCCCTTCTCAGTCGAAATTTTTCTGGTGACGGAGTTTTCACTAAAAAATGTCACCATTTTTTTGAACAACGATATGCTTTTTCAAAAGCCCTTTTAACGACGTCCTGTACCGATGCATTAGAAATGTGTGCCTTATTATTAAATATTCAAGCTGGAGATGAAGTGATCCTTCCCTCGTACACTTTTGTTTCAACGGCCAATGCTTTTTTAATTCGTGGTGCGAAATTAGTTTTTGCTGACTCTGAATTGGATCACCCCAATATGGATATTCATTCATTAGAAAGCCTCATCACTCCAAAAACCAAAGCCATTGTTCCGGTACATTACGCAGGAATGGCCTGTGACATGAATTTATTGCGAACACTTGCCAAAGAACACTCTCTCGCCATCATCGAGGATGCCGCTCAAGCCATTGAAGCTCAATACAATGGAAAATATTTAGGTACACTTGGAGATTTGGGAGCTTTTTCTTTTCATATTACAAAAAATATCGTTTGTGGCGAAGGCGGACTGCTTGCCATTAATGACCCTCGATTTAAAGACCGGGCTGAAGTCTTAAGAGAAAAAGGGACAAATCGTTCTGCCTTTTTTAGGGGTGAAGTGGATAAATACACATGGGTCGATGTGGGATCTTCATTTTTACCTTCAGACTTGAATGCCGCCGTTCTTTGGGCTCAACTTGAAAACATCGATAACATTCAGAATCAGCGAATGGCGGTCTGGAATCGATATCACGAAGGACTTGGATCACTCCTTGAAAAGGGAATTCTTTTACCTTTAGTTAAAGAAGGTGTTATACATAATGCACATACTTACTATTTAGTTTGCAGAAATCTAGATCAAAGAACTCGCCTTATAGGGACTCTAAAAGAATTTGGCATTCAAACGACTTTTCATTATATTTCTTTGCATTCAAGTCCTTTTTTCAAAGATAAACATGATGGTAGAACACTACCCCAGTCGGATCGTTTTACAGATCATCTTCTACGCCTTCCACTTTATCCAGACCTTCATAACTCAGATCAAGATATGATCATTGAAAAAATTCTTCATTTTTTCAAATTTGAAAGTTAGAGGCACTATGTCCTTAAAAAT
>DAIRER010000022.1:0-11410 GCA_036795495.1 Pseudobdellovibrionaceae bacterium
ACACGACAGGAATGACATTGCTTTTTGCTAAAAACTTTTGGGACCTGAGTGTGAAGGCGGGACTCATTGAAAGCACGGGTGGATTTGGCGTTGATTACAGTTTTTATAAAAGAAAATTCAAATTTTCTGTTGAGGCCTTTGATTTTGGACAGACGAATTTAAGAACATCTCTTTCCTATAATTTTTATCATGGACTTTATTTAAATACGGGGATGAGTGATTTATTAGATAGTAATCAGGCACGATCTACTTTTGTCGGTGCGGGATTGTATTTAACGAATGATGATTTAAAACTTTTATTAACGAGGTCTCCATTTTGAAATTCAAAAGAGCACTTGTCAGTGTTTCTGACAAAACAGGTTTAGTTGATTTATTGCGACCCTTAGTTCAAGAAGGTTTGCAGGTTGTTTCTACAGGTGGAACGGCTCAACATTTAAGATCCAATGGAATTTCTTGTATTTCAGTGAGCGAAATTACTGAATTTCCTGAAGTGATGGGGGGAAGGGTAAAAACTTTGCATCCCAAAATTCATATGTCTTTATTGGCGCGCCCCATACCAGAAGATACTGAGCTTCTTGAAAACTTTGGTTTGAAAATGTTCGATCTCGTTGTGTGTAATTTATATCCTTTCGAAAAAGTGAGTGCCCGTGAGGGCGTCCGTGAAGAAGAGCTTATAGAGCATATCGATATTGGTGGTCCAACCATGCTCCGAGCTGCTGCTAAAAATTTTAGTTCAGTTGTTGTCCTTTGTGATCCAAAAGACTATCTCGAATTTTTAGAAAACAGAAAAGAAATTGATTTAAATCATCGTAAGAAATGGGCCTCTAAAGTGTTTCAACAAACATCAAAGTACGATGGAATGATCGCTCAGCGTTTACAATTAGAAACTGAATCCGTATTAAAGATTCATGCGGATCGATTTAAAACTTTACGATATGGAGAAAATGCACATCAATCTGCAACCTGGTTTGTTGGGGGATCCAATTCAAATGGTTTGCACACCTCTCAAATCATTCAAGGTAAAGAATTGTCTTATAATAATTTGCTAGACTTAGAAGCTGCCTGCTCATTGGTAAGGCTCTTTAAAGAACCAACAACTGTAGCTGTAAAGCACAATAATCCCTGCGGAGTCTCAAGCCATCAGATTCCATTAGAGTCATTAAAGAGGGCTATTTCTTCAGATTCAGTAAGTGTTTTTGGGGGAATTATAGCTTTGAACTCAGTTCTTGATTTTAAAATGGCTCAGGTTTTACACGAACTGTTTTTAGAGTGTATAATTGCTCCTGAAATTACACCTGAAGCTCAGGAGTTATTTTCTAAGAAAAAAAACTTAAGAGTTTTAATTTGGCCCGGTATAAATGATTTTGTCCCTCAAAGCGAAATTCGCAGTATTTCTGGTGGATTTTTGGTCCAGTCCGCTGACTTAAATTTTGGCAAAATAGAAACATGGCAGTCTCATGAAAATATAATTCCTGATTCCATCAGAGAAGATATGATTTTTGGTGAAAAAATATGTTCTTTTCTTAAGAGCAATGCCATAGCTCTAGTAAAAGATAAAACCTCTGTGGGGCTTGGAATGGGACAAGTCAATCGTATTGATGCCCTTGAGCAGGCTGTACAGCGTTGGAAAAAGTTTCATTCAAATATTCAGGAACCAATTTTAGTGAGTGATGCGTTCTTTCCTTTTACAGACACTTTAGAGTTGGCACATAAAAATGGAATTCGTTGGATTCTTCAGCCTGGAGGATCTGTTCGAGATGAAGAAGTTAAACTAAAAGCTAAGGAATTGGGCGTTGGTTTAATATTTAGTGGTGTAAGACATTTTAAGCATTGAGGTAAATCATGGAAGATAAAATTTGGATAGTAAAGTCTTCATATAAAGTATTAGGACCCTATACACACAAAGAAGTCTGTGAGCTTTTTAAAAGTAAAAAAATATCAATCCTTGATGAGGTGCGAAGTCCTGAAACTCGCTGGGGTAGCGCTAGAGAAAAAATAGAGTTTATTGATTTTATTAAGCAATTAAAAAATCAAGATCAATTTAGTGACGCTACAATGACTCAGTCCATGGCTGAAACTAAATCCATGTTAACTAAAACAGATCAAATACCATTTCGTGATGATATGACAACAACACCCTACGTGCCATCAATGGAATCAAATTCTAATATTCAAGAGGCCTCCGTCGTTTCAGAAACGCATCGTTCAACGCCCGTGGCGCCCTCGGCAATAAAATCATTTGGTTCATTGAATGATGCAAAAGTACAACAAAAGATTCAAAAAGAATCCCACAACTTTAAATACATCCTTCTTGGGCTGATCATTGCTGTCGTAGTTGGGTATATGGGTTTAGAAGTCATGCGCAGTGGGCTTGAAAACAGACAGTATGAAAAAAACCTAAATGAAGCATTGAGGTTAAAAAATCAAAAACTATATTCTAAAAGTATGAAGTTTTATGAAAAAGCAACTTCATTTAAAATACCTGATGAAGAATTTCAATTTAAGATGAGTTTTCTAAACTTGGCCTTAAAGGGGGGGACAACAGAGCAACGCCGCCTTTATGACTTGATGATCAATAGACCAGGTTTGAGTTCAGATATTCAACATGAAGCCATGCTCGCAAGAGCTTTAACATATATGTACGATGGAGATTTGAAAAGGGCTTTGACAGAGTTGGAGAAGCTCATTGTTCTTGATATTAACTATCCAGAAGCCAAGTTAAATAGGGCAATTGCTTCTTTTTTTGAAAAAAAATATAAACAAGCCTACGAACAATTTTTAGATCTTGAAAAGACTCAATCCTTTGGAACCATTGTGAACTATGGTAAACTTTTGGTGAGTGCTGAACTGGCTAAAGTGAATGTGAACATGATTCAACAAGGGGACATCCTTTCGAGCGTAAGGGTTTCAAATAAAAAATATCTACTTCGTCCTATGCTTTTAATTCAGGCCTATCTCAGTTACTTAGTTGGAGATCAGGTTCAAATGGATTATTTTGTTAAATCTTTTTTAAGTGAGCCCATGGAAATAAGTAAAAAATTTGCTCACCCTCTTGAAGTGTATTGGAATTTCTTTGATATAAAATTACTCCATAGTTATTGTAAAGAAGTTGTAGCTTTAGGTGGGTCAAAATCAGTTTACTTGGCTTTGCATGCACAATGTACCTATGAAGTTGGAGAAGAACAACGTGCAGAGGATCTTTTAAAAGATTATCTACAGAGATATCCCGTAGAACCAAATTTAAAATTAACACAGGCTCAGTTTTTAATGAGTCGAAATGAAAATACTCGAGCCGAAGCTCTTTTGGCTTCAATTCCTGAATCAATGGATTTAAAAGATTTGTTAAAAAAAGAATTATGTTTAAAATCAAATGATTTTTCGTGTTTAGGTAAATTGATTTCAGGTGGAATAGAAGATCTTTCAAAGGGACCATATCATGCCTACTACTTAGCGACATATTATTTAAAAAATAATAATAAAACACAGGCTTATGAAGCAGCGGAGCGCTCTTTAGAAGTGGAAGAAAATTTTATTCCGTTGCTGATGATAAGAAATGAATTGGAGGAACTTAAATAATGTTTAAAAGTTTAAGCAAGGGTTTAAGCTTTTTTATTTTTTTATTTTTAATATCAGCCTGTTCTACAAAAAAAACGGAAATTTCTGAAGATAAGTATAAAGTTATACAGGTTTCTGCTTACGGTTCAGATTTTACTTTGCCTGAAAAAATATGGGACTTACTTTTGGCTGGAGATGATACATCCCATAAAACAGAATCCGTTAAAAATCCAAAAAAAAATGAGACGACTTTAAATACCTTTTTTTCAGAGATGCAAGTCACTTTTGTAGAAAAAACTCCAGGAGTTTTAAAAGATTCTCATCTTCTTGTAAAGTTTCCCAAAGGTGGAGGATATATAGATCTTTCACAATATCAAACAGGACAACAGGGCTCCTATTTTATAAAATTGAATTTCCCCATGTTTCAAGAGGCAACTCAAAAAAAAGTTATATTTTTTAGTCGCTCAAAAAAAAGAAGGGTTGGGTCGTTGGTATTAGGCAGTGGTTGCAATACCTACTATGATATTACAAATCAATTTTTTAAAAACATGGATGCCGAGGGGCTTGTTGTAAATACGACTCGCCATAGAGATGTGAGTCTTCTGGCGGGACATTTTATTTTTCTAGCGACTTTGAATGGGCAAAACTATATCTCTCAAGTTCGATTCGGAGATTCCGTCAATAGTTATTTAGAATGTGGAGATGAAATATGAATCAAATTCAAAAAATAAAAGATTTAAAAGAAAAAGATAATATAGAGTCTCTGTATTTGGTTAAGGAAAAGTTTGTTGGAGTTGGTAAAAATGGAAAACTCTACTTGTCAGTAATTTTAGGAGATAACTCTGGAAGTATAGATGGACGTGTTTGGGAACGTGTTGAGGAGATGGCTTCCGGTTTTAACGTAGGAGATATTGTATTTATAAAGGGAGTTATTCAGGTGTTTCAGGAACGGAAACAGTTAATTATACATCGTTTAACTCGCGTAGATGAAGTTGAAATTTCATTAGACGAATTTATGATGAAGTCACATTTAAATCCAAATGACATGTTGGTAGAGCTGATTCAGATTGTTAAAACTGTTAAGAATTCTAAAATTCAGCAACTGATTCTGAGCACCCTTGAAGATCAAGAAATTGCTCCAAAATTATTAAAATCTGCTGCTGCAAAAAGTGTACATCACGCCTGGGTCGGTGGGCTTTTGGAGCATATTTTATCCATGACTAAATTGGTGATCTCTATTGGAGATTCATACCCGTTCTTAAATAAAGATCTTTTGATATTTGGAAGTATTTTTCATGATATAGGAAAAGTTTGGGAGCTCTCATCGGGTCGTGTTGTTGCCTACACAGATGTGGGAAGATTATTGGGGCATATGCAATTGGCCTGTGAGCTGATTGATAAAAAATCGCAGAGGATATTGGGTTTTCCAGAAGATCTCAGAATTATATTAAAACATATTATTTTAAGTCATCATGGAAAGCCAGAATACGGTTCGCCAAAGCGACCTAAGTTTTTAGAAGCTTTAGTCGTGGCTATGGTTGATGATTTGGATAGTAAGGTGAGTTCTATTCATAAATTTATTCTCAATGAAAGACATTCGGTATTGACCGTCGCGGAGTCTACTCAAAGTTCTGATTCTACTTTGGCAATGCATACAGAGAAAAACATGAGTTGGTCTAAATATAACGAACTCTACGAACGATACTTTTTATTAGAGGATATGAGTGAGAAATTTAATTGAGTTCTTAGAGGCCTATAAAAAATATGATCCAGCAGCAAAATCATTACTGGAAATTTTGTTACTTTATCCAGGTCCAAGGGCTTTGCTTTTTTATCGAGTGGCTCATGCTTTTTATAGAATGAATTTATTTTTTATTGCACGTTTATTTTCTGAAGTAGGGCGACTCTTTTCAGGTATTGAAATTCATCCTGGTGCCGTTATTGGCAAAAGATTAATCATAGATCATGGAATGGGAACAGTCATTGGAGAAACGGCTGAAATTGGAGATGACTGTGTTCTTTTTCAAGGTGTAACTTTGGGAGGTGTTAAGTTCGACCCTGTTAAACGACATCCCACATTGCACAATAAGGTTTTGATTGGAGCTGGGGCAAAGGTACTTGGTCCGATTGAGCTGAAGGATGGGTCTAAAGTGGCAGCAAATGCGGTCTTATACAAATCCCTTTCTGATGGTGAAGTTTATAAAGGTTAGATTCGACATATTTCATAGCTTGCAATTACGAAAGAGGTCTAATTTTTTTCGAAATCTTTTTCTAGGATAGATTTGTTTTTTTTGTTTACAAATACAACCTTGGGTTTGTGTTTGTGAGCCGATTTTTCATCCATAATTGCATAGGCCACAATAATCACAAGGTCACCTTTCTGAACCAGGCGGGCAGCAGCCCCATTTAAGCAAATCTCACCTTTTTTTCCTTCAATGACATAAGTCGAAAATCTTTCGCCATTATTACAATTATAAATATCAACGCGTTCATTGATAAGAAATCCAGCTTTTTTGATTAAAGTGGGATCAATAGAAATTGATCCTTCGTAAGAAAGATCTGCACCGGTGACGGTGGCTCTGTGAATTTTTGATTTCATCATATGAAGTTGCATTTTTATACCTCTTTTGAATTTGATAGTGAGTTAGGGAGTGAATTTTCAAGTGAAAATAATAATCCTTTTAAGACCAAGTCGGGGACTATTGAATTAAAAAGTTGATCCGATTCAAATAAATGAGCAAAACCTCCAGTGCCTAAAACAATGGGCTTTGAATTAGGGAAGCTCAGTTTTGTCAGTCGAGAAATAAGTTCACGTATGGAACCTAAATGCCCATAATATAAACCTGATTGGATACTTTCGATGGTGGTTTGTCCTAATGGAGATTGTGGCTTTACAATTTCAACGGAGGGAAGTTTTGCTGTTTTTGATTCTAAGGACTCCATATTGATTCGAATTCCAGACAGGATTGCTCCACCTAAATAATTTTTATCTGCGGTCACAACATCTAGAGTTGTCGCCGTGCCTAAATCGACAATGATTAAATCCTGTTGAGGATAAAGATGAATTCCAGCAATGGCATTGGCAATGCGGTCAGCTCCGACCTCCAATGGATTTTTATACTTTACTTTTAAACCCGTTTTTACGCCGGGTTGTAATACAAAAGGTTCAATATCAAAATATTTTCGACAGGCCCCGCGTAGGGAATAGATAACCTCTGGAACAACACAACAAATGGCAATATGTTTAATGAGAGAGGGATCAATCTTATTTTCTCTTAAAACATTTCTTAAAAAAACTCCAATCTCATCCGAGGACGATCCTGTCTTTGAATTTTTTCTAAAGCTCAGTTTCATTTTCCGGTTTTCATAAACACCTGCATATATTTGTGTATTTCCAACATCCAAGGCTAATATCATAAGTTCTCCTTAATATATTGTTGAAGATAGTTGAGCAAAAAGTCCTTATTTGGCAGAAATTTTGGCTCTTCTATAGCTTTTGATTCAAAGGATGTTTTTAAGTAAGCTTTGAATTCATAGGATTGTTTACGAATTGTGCTCATGTCATTTTGAATGACAACATCTGAACTGGATTGTTCAAAGAGTTTTTTTACGGCATTTATTTGTACTGCGAGATCCGCGGTATCTGTGAGTTTAAAAGAAATCAGTTTTATGTTTTTGTTTTTAGAGATTTTTTTGAGTGAATTAACTAATTTTGGATTCTTTTTTAAAATTAAATGTAGTTCTTCATTTTCAGAAGAAAGTTTTCCTGGTGGGGTTTTAATAATTTGATCTTGTGCTAACAAGCCATAAAAGTGAAAATCACTGACGGCTGCCGCATGAATAATATAATCAAAGGACTCTGAGCTGAGCAGGGATTCCGTTAGTTTTTGTAAAGATAAAAAATCGCTGAAATTAAAAACTTTTGAAATAAGTTGTGATTCTTTGGAGCGCTGACCTCTCAGCAGGGTCACGTCATGGCCCAACTTTGCCAATCCTTCGGCGAGAGAAACACCTGTACTTCCGGTTGAAAGATTGGTGAGGACTCTTACAGAGTCAATTGTTTCTTCGGTTCCACCCGAGGTGATTAAAATTTTCTTAGATTGAATTCTATCTTCTGGATTTTGTGAAATTGAGAGGGCTTGATTTATAGCATTGAAAATATTCTCAGGATCTATCATTCTTCCGGTGCCGACCTCGCCACAAGCTAAGTTACCTATGGAGGGTTCTAAAATTGTAGCTCCCCATTTTTTTAATTTAATCAAAGAATTTTGAGTTTCAGGATGCTCATACATAGCAGAATTCATCGCCGGAGCAATAAGTAGAGGTTTATCATATCGATGAGCGAGCAATAATGTAGAAGCAAAATCATCGGCCAAGCCATGGGAAATTTTATTAATAAAGTGAGCTGTTGCCGGAGCCACGATAATTAAATCACTGGAACGTATTTCGTGAATGTGTTTCATCATTTTTCCGGACTCATAAATATCCATCAGGGGAGGGGCTCCCGTAAGGCCCTCCAAGGTCGCTGGTCCAATAAATTGAAGAGCATTTTTAGTAACAATGGTTTGTATTTGAAATCCCGCTTGCTGAAGTCGTGATAAAACTTCAGCTGCCTTATAGGCGGCAATCGAGCCTGTAATAATAAAATGAATTTTTTTAAAGTGCGACATTGTCAATTAACCTTACTGCCCCCAAATGAGCGGCAACAAATCGACGTTGGTTAAGATCCACAACATAGTCTACTCTATATCCATTTTCTTCTAATTTCTTTTGAACTTCATCCGTTGATTTCAGCTCTGTCATATATTTATAAAGAAGTGGTGCTTTTTGGCGATCGTCCTTGCTGAGTCTTAAATTACGAGAACTCATGGCAAGTCCATCGGACTCGCGAAGTGTCGGTACCGGTACAATTTCAACATCGATAAAAAAACTTTTCACCATTTCTTGAATCAGTGAAAGCTGTTGAAAATCTTTTTCACCAAAGTAAGCTTTTTGGGGTTTGATGATATTCAACAATTTAAGAACAATGGTTAATACACCTTCAAAATGTCCGGGGCGATGGGCTCCACAAAGAAGTTGGCTTAATTCTTTTTCACGCACTTCAAATTTGTATTGATCTGGGTATAGAACTTCATTTGTAGGTAAAAAAACAATATCAACGCCACACTCTTTTGCAAGGGATAAATCCTTTTCCAGCATTTTTGGGTATTTATTCAAATCTTCTGGGTTATTAAACTGTGTGGGATTAATAAAAATACTGAGCACGGTGATATCACATTCTGATTTCGATTTTTTTAAAAGTTGGGCATGTCCGTCATGCAGAGCGCCCATCGTAGGGACAAAACCCACATTCTTATTTTTCTGAAAAATTTTACGATATTCTTCGGGGGTTGTGACAACTCGTGGGTTCATGAATAGGACTCCTTTTCTGTTGGAAAAGTGACTTCTTTCACTTCGGTGTGAAACTGATTAAATGCTTTCAGAAATAATTCTTCTGCATTCATAAACCTTCTTACAAATTTGGGACTAAAATCCGTATTCATGCCTAAAAGATCTTGGAGTACTAAAACCTGTCCATCGGTATTGGCTCCTGCCCCAATTCCAATCGTAGGTATAGAAAGTGTTTGAGTGATTTTTGTCGCCAGCGCTTGGGGGACACATTCTAAAACAACAGAAAAACATCCGGACTCTTGAAGGAGCTGAGCCTGATCTAAAATTTCATTTTGAGCTTCTTCTGTTTTACCTTGAACTCGAAATCCTCCTAAGGCGTGAATGGATTGGGGCGTGAGTCCCAAATGTCCCATCACGGGGACTCCGGATTGGGTCAGGTGTTTGATGAGTTCTAAATTTCCAAGAGCTCCTTCCAATTTAACAGCATGGGCTCCGGCTTTCATCAGTAGGTCGACGGCATTCATATTTGAATTCAGATCTTTTCGATAGGAAAGAAAGGGGAGATCTCCCACGATAAATTTATCTGGTGCGCCCTTTGCAACGGCCGCTGTGTGGATTTTCATAAGTTCATTGTCTGCAGAAAGGGTGTTGGGAAATCCATGCATTGTCATAGCCAGGCTATCTCCGACCAGAATAACATCAATGTTAGATTTATTAATTAATCGAGCAAAGCTATAATCATAACAAGTGATCATAGAAATTTTTTCGTTATTTTTTTTCTTCGAATAAAAATCAAATATTGTTTTCATATGAATTGGTTTCCTTACTTTTGGAAGTTAAAAACAGATCTAAAATGGATTTATAAACAGAAGAAAAAGGATCCGCGGCAAGAACTTCTAGATGTGTTTTTAGCGTTTGTAAATCCTTTCGGACCAGAGGGCCAGAGGAGGGTAAACATTTTTGTAGTAGTGACTCTCGAGATTCTTTTGATCTTTGGATATCTTTAGGAATCATTTTAACATGTTCAAGTTCAATAAAAGTATTTTTAATGATTTGATTCAAATACAATTCAGAAGCTTGTTTGGGGATTTGAAGAGCCTCTAATTCTAACACCATTTTTTTGATTAAGACTTGTGAAAAGTTACCACCCAGAACGCAAAGGCTATGGTAATAGGCTTTATTTTCCGCAGAAATAATTGAATATGGATTTTTTAATCCTGGTAAGAGTTCACTGAGCTGAGTGACTCCCGATATTGTAAAATGAATTTTTTCATAAACTGATAAATCAAAAAAAGTATTTCCAAAACTCATCAATGGATGAGCTGAGGGGATTTCTGGAAAACTCAATAGGCCAGAAAAATGAACAGCTTGAATTTTTTTCCCTTTAAGGTGCTTTTCAAAAAATGGATATATGGCAGAGTCCGAAATGGCTAAGTAGACCTGTGACTCTTGATTTGAGGCCTCATTTAAAAGAAAATCGAGATTTTCCAAGGTTGATGTGCGTCGATTCCACCAATGATGCGAAATATCTAAAAGATTAAAATAATGATTTAAATGACGGGCCAAACGGCCAGAACCTATAATTATTTTCATATTTGGTACCTGCTAAAAGTCAAGTCCTATGAGTTAATTTTCGTTACGTTCTCTTATCCAAGACAGATATCTACGACTTAGGAAAAAAAATCAAGATAAAAAAATAGGTTTCGCCACTCAATTCAAAATCAAATATAAGTCCATTTTGCATAAAAGTTTTTATAATTTTTCATGACTTTTAGGGAATATTTTTGCGGAGGAGTGTTTTTTTCAAAAAGTGACTTCACTTTTTTGGGGCCTGCATTGTAGGCGGGTAGATATTTTGCAGCTTCATTATCAAAGTGAGTTTTAAGGTAGCTCAAATAAGCGATGCCCATTTTTATATTGTAGGAGGGGTTTTTAAGTTGCTCTTTGTTTTTCCAAGGCATTTGAACTTTGGAGGCCATCCACTGAGCTGTTTCAGGACGCAGTTGCATTAAACCAACTTCTCCAATAGTTCCAAGAGCTTCTGGATTAAAGTTGCTCTCCGTTTTAATTAAGGACATCACAAAAAGTGGATCTAAGTTTTTTCTTTCTGACTGCTGAATTAAAAGAGCTGAAAGTTCCTTTGCTCTTGATTTATATTTCACAGGCAATTGTTTGAAAAATTCTTCAGTTATGAGTTTTTTCATCGGAACAAGTAACGATCGCGAGGCAGGACTGCGCTCAAAATATTTACCTAATAATTCACGAGCATGAGACTTTTGAGTACTGGCCTCGCTCAATGAGCTAATAAAAACAAAAAAAATATTTAAAAAACATTTTAGATAATTCATCAGACCTCCACAATGAAGTAGATCTTCAAGATGAATGCCAACTTATGGAAAATCTAAACATATTGAAATGACAGGGAAATCTCATGCTGAGACACAAATTCAATTCAAATATAGGA
>DAIRER010000443.1:0-2241 GCA_036795495.1 Pseudobdellovibrionaceae bacterium
AAAAAACATGGACCGATTGGCACAATCGCACAAAAATGGAGCCTGGGTACAACTGGAGAAATCACTCTGGAATTCTCGGAACTAAAAATAAACCCAAAACAAACTCAACATCCAATTAGAATTTAATTCTCAAACATGGAGAGCTGTTGATGAGCTGGGATTGAAGTGTTCCTTTGGGAGGACATCACCTTGGCGGGTGAAACACTCTGCAAAGTTTTTTTATCTTCTTGCTCATAGCGCTCCAATAAAACCTTGGCATGAGAAATAATAGACGGAGGGATTCCTGCCAATTCGGCCACATGGATTCCATAGGACTTACCTGCTACTCCTTGAACAAGGCTGTGCAAAAATCGAATTTGATTGCCCTTTTCTACCACATTCATATGAGCATTTTGTATCTGAGAAAATTGTTTTTCGAGATGTGTGAGCTCATGATAATGAGTTGCAAAAAGAGTGATGGCCTTAATTTTTTGAACCACGTACTCTAAAATACCCTGTGCTAAACACAAACCATCGAAGGTACTGGTCCCTCTCCCCACCTCATCCAAAATAAGTAAGGATTGAGGCGTTGCCCGCTGAAGCATTTCTGCAGTCTCTGTCATCTCGACCATGAAAGTGGATAAACCCTCAGTTAACTGATCGCTCGCCCCAATACGAGTGTAAATAGCATCAAAAATAGGAAGTTTTGCTTCTGTCGCTGGAACATAGCAACCCATTTGAGCCATGATGGCTGTTAAAGCCACCTGCCTCATCAATGTACTTTTTCCGGCCATATTGGGACCCGTTAAAATCATACAGGACGCCTGAGGAATATGAATATCATTAGCGACAAAATTATTTCGAACCACTTGTTCTACAACAGGATGACGATTGGCCTTAAAGTGAAGTGAAAAATCTTCTTTGCTCCACTGAGGTCGAACATAGTTTTCTTCTAAACTCAACCAAGATAAGGACGTTATAACATCGACATGACTCATCTCATGAGAAAGTTCTAAAATTTCTTTAGATAAGGACAAGGTTTTCTTTTTTACGTTTTCATAAATTTCAAACTCGAGTTCAAAACGGCGCGTCTGCGCTGTAAGCACCTTTTTTTCTAATTCAATCAATTCTGGAGTGCAAAAACGTTCTGCATTCGACAGTGTTTGTTTGCGTTGATATCGAGCTGGAGCCTTGTCTTTATGTGTATTTGTAATTTCAATATAAAATCCAAAAACATTATTGTATCGAATTTTTAAACTGGGAATTCCCATCAACTCTCGTTCTTGGGCTTCCATTTCGGCAATCTTTTCATGAGACTTTGTCGAAAGATCAATGTACTCATCCAATTCACTAAAAAGACCTTTTCGGATCATGAAGCCTTGTTTTGTGGTGAGAGGTGGATCCTCAACAAACACTTTTTGAATTTCTAAATATAAAGATTCTAAATTGTTTTTTTCAAAGGTTGTAATATCGAAATTTATTTTTTCCGAATTTATTTTCTCCGAATTTATTTTATAGAGCCGTTGAATCACTTTAAGTGATTTCAAAGAGGACTCTAAGGAATCCGAAAGACTTAAAAGATCCCTTGCTTGACTTTGCGGCTGACTGACCTTCCCCAAACGACGCTCAAGATCTCCCACTGCACTGAGTTGCTCACGAATTTCTTTAAGCTCATTGAGTGATTCACGCCACAGCTGAATACGATCCAGCCGCTCTTCTATGCGGCGAAGGTCTCTGAGCGGAAACTGAAGCCATTGACGCAGCAATCGTGAACCACCACTCGTTTTTGTTCTTTGCAGAGCTTGAAAAAGACTGCCTTGATCCTCTCCCCTATAGGTCGAAAATATTTCTAAATGACGAAGCGTTGTGGCACTCAAATGCATACGATGTTCAAGTTCTCTTTTTTCAAAGGGTCTTAAATGCTCCCAAGCATCTGATTTAAGTGTTTTCACATAGGACAAGAGACGCAAAGCACTTGTCGGTAGTTCTTTGTGTTCCGTTGCGAGTTCTTCATGAAGACTTGTTGGCCATTTCTGAAAAATTCCTGATTTTAACAAAATCTGATTTTGAGAGTTGGTCACCATTTCGGCAATGGGTAAAACCTCAAGTAAAGACACTAAATCCTTTGGATTCTGAGCTTCAAAAAATATCGATTCTCCCGTAGTCATATCCACCAAACTCAGAGACTTTGAGGTTTCCTCTAGACATGCAATGTAATGAGCTTTGGATCCCTCTAAGCTTTCGGGATCATAAACCATACCA
>DAIRER010000444.1:0-2236 GCA_036795495.1 Pseudobdellovibrionaceae bacterium
TCGTCGCTCAGTGTCTATATCTTCTATTTTTTTCCTATCCCAATCTTTTGACATTTCTTTATGTGCCCGAATGGCATCCATCCGAGTCATCAACTGAGGCTTACCTTTGACAATTTCAGGATTAATATATTTTTTGTAAGAATCCATCCGTTTCTCAATAGTTTCCTCTACATCATGGAGCTCTGAAACAATCTTTAAAGAGTCAATTTCTTGATCTAAATCTAAGGACGGTGGAGAAAGTGGTGTTGGTTGAACCTCAATACCCGAAGAAGAGGGAACCGTCCCCTGAAGTTCTTGCATTAAATCACTAAAATTAACTTCAGAAAATGCAGGAGCCTCTTCAGATGAAGTTTCTGGCTCAGATTCTTGTCGATTTTTTCCACTGACAAATATATTTTCATCCTTGGATTCATACTTCCCTGTAAGGTTTTCAGTATAATTGACATTTGAATCTACAGAGCCACCTTGGGTGTATTTAGCTAAACGCTCCAATAACACTCGCGCTTCAAGCCCTGATAGCATAGCAATAGTTGTAATTAAGGTCGGCACTTCAACAGGGGCGACAAGAACTTGGTCCGCACGCACTTTAATGAGCTCTTCTGGAGATGGATCCTGGGTTTCTGAATAAACTAGAATAACTTTACCAAGCCATCGGGTCATTTCTCTTAATTTTTCGCCAATAGATTGTGTTTTTACTTTTCCTGTATCTTCACCCGAAGCAATTATTAAATCCGGATTGAATCCCAAAACTTTTTCACTTAGAGAGTACTCATTGGTGATTCCTAAGACATCAAACCCAATCTTTTTAAGCGAGGTTTCAATAGAAACAAGATGATTATAGTTTTCATAAACAAGTAATATTTTGATCATATGGATATTGTGAGTTACCCTTTTTAAGTCGTCAATTTTTAAAGTGGATTTTAGTATGAAAAATAAAAAATTATTTAAATATTTATTTTTTGAAGTTTTACCAAGCTTTATTTTAGGTCTAGTCGTTTTTCTTTTGGTTATCCTGATGTTTCAGATCCTACGCCTCACCGAGTTTGCTCTGATTCATGGGATTGAGTTTGAAACCATAGTTCAAATCATAGGTTATATTTGCATCTCTTTACTTCCTGCCCTACTGCCTATGAGTTTGCTTTTCGCTATATTAATGACCTATGGACGCTTGTCTCAGGACTCCGAAATATTAGCAATGAAAGCCTCTGGAGTTTCGACCCTTTCGATCATTTCACCCGCCATAGCATTATCCCTTATTGTTGGATTTATATCCGCGCAAACCTCTTTTGAAATTGCCCCATGGGGAAATCGTCAATTTGAAGTAATTTATACTCAAATTGGAAATAATCATGCGGGAGCTTCAATTAAAGAGGGTGCCTTTTCTGAGGGCTTCTTTAATATGGTGGTTTTTGCAAATAAGGTGAATTCTGAAAAAGGATTATTAGAAGATCTTTTTATTTTTAATGAACAAGATCCAGAGGCCCCAACGACCATAGTCGCTCAAACGGGTCAGATTCTACAAACTCGAAGTTTTTTTGGAAATAAAGCGCTGCTGCGCTTATTTAATGGAAATATCCATAGACAAAGCTTATCACACACTAAAATACAGTTTGAGAGCTATGACCTTTACCTTAATTCTTCTTTTAATAATCAGGAACGAGAAAAATCCCCGCAATCTTTAACTCTTCGAGAAATAAAAAGCAGCCTTACAAATCCCAATTTAAAAAAAGAAGATCTTTTAACTCTTAAAACTGAATATCATAAACGCTGGGCCATTTCTTTTTTATGCATTATTTTTGCCCTCATTGGTGTAGGGCTTGGAATAACTACCAATCGGAGATCTGCAAAGGCCGGTGGTTTTATATTATCAATTGGAATTATTGTAATTTATTGGATTCTTTATATCACAATGGAAGGCCTATCTAGACAAGGAAGTATTCCTCCAGCTCTAGCTATTTGGGCTCCTAATCTGATTTTTGCTTTTATTGGCGGAGAGGCGCTCAGAAGAAATTGGAACTAAAAAATGAGCGATGCAGCAGCGTCCGTACTACCATGGTCATCCTTGACCACATCGCCCCTCCCTAACATTTATTTAATGAGAATTTCTTAAGAAGATCAAAGGATATTTTCACTTTTTTTCACTTTTTTTATATTTCCAACAAAAATAAAACATTAACACTATATACAGACAAGAGTCTCTTGCTCTTCGCCTGTATATGTATATTCATTTTCAAAA
>DAIRER010000023.1:0-11333 GCA_036795495.1 Pseudobdellovibrionaceae bacterium
AAATAGGGAATAGGCTCCGCTCAATCCTTGCACCGTAGAATCACAATTTCCCTTAATGCTCGTTGTGATATTCGCCATAACATCCAAGGCAGAACCCATCGAAGTATCCACGCTGTTTTGTTTTTCTGGTCCACATTCTCTATAAGCCTCATTATAATAATTTGTACAAAGATTTATCGCCTGTTGCGCCTCTGGCGTCGGGGTAGCAGATGGTCCCATAGATTGTTGTTGGTTTATAGGGGCCTTTTCGTTTAAACATTGGTTTAAAACCATATCAGAACTATTTTTTAGAGCTAAAAGCTCCTGAGAGTCTAGATTCCCATTTGAACTATGCATTATGTTTTCATTTAAAAGATTAATTTTTTGAGTGTTTATAAATTCAGCGGTTTCTGTTTCACATGATTTAGAAATAGTATTACAATGCATCCTTTTTTTATCTTCATTTTCTAAATCATTACTTGAATTTGTTTTTCCATAATTAGTGCAATACTCATCTATACTGTGAGGTAAAGATAGAATGAGTTGATTCAAATAATCATTTGAATATGCCGTACTGCTAAAGAGGACTATAAGAAAATAATAAAAATTTTGTTTTAAAAATATATACATAAAGAATCCCCCGTGTATTAATTCTAGCAAGGAAATTTACTAAATTCTAAAAATAAAATGGAAATGTCTCAGGTTGATCCATATTCAAGGCCAAAATCCCCATCAGGCATAATTTGCCATGACCAAAGGCCAATAATTTTGAACGAATTTGGGATGTCTTAATAAAAAAAAGGTTTAGATAGAGGCATTGGTTTGTGTTCATCCACGATGTTGACCGTTGGTACAACGTGCCGATGGTCAACATCGTGGATGAGTGAAGAGCCAGCGACCTAGGTTGTTCAATTCAATAAAAATATCCAGAAAAATGAAAACAAGAGAAAAAAAGGAAAAAAGCAAAAAAAAAGGCCCGAGTGCAACTCTGAAACTAAACCTCTTGCTTAAGGTGGGTGACCATTTAACGACTTTAGGCTTCTCAATACGAGTTGAGCTTGCTCACCATCATCAGGGACAGCCCCCAAAAATATGCTTGTAAGGTTTATTTTCGAAGAGTTTTACGCCTCGAACCCTATAAAAAACATTCTACGCCCCTTAAAAGCCTTCGTCAAGAAATCAGGACTCTAATGATTGATTTGAGACGCCGAAAAGCATCACAGTGAGGATAAAAAAACCTCTGGAGGCTTTATGTCACAAGAAATTGTTAAACTTGATTATTTTTTTCCGTTTATCGTTTTTTTTACTTCACTTTTTATTCTTGTTGTTTTAGAGACAGGGCTTTTGGATAAAATAACCCAAAGCGCCGCCTTTCATCAGTCCATAAAATATCAGTCAATAAAACACACTCAACAACGGTCCGGAATGTATTGGATTTTTTTCTTTATCTCTGGGATTTGGTCACTACAAAATCTCTATCTATATTAATTTAAGAAATCATAGCTTTTCAATTAAAATTAGACTAGCCTCCCAAGGCTATGGAAACACCTTCAGAAAATGAATTAACAACAGCCTCTACCCAAGTTAAAATATTGAGTGTGGGCCAATTAAATCTTTGGATCAAACAACTTCTCGAAGGAGAACTTCCTGCGGTTTGGGTCAAAGGTGAATTGTCTAATTTCAAGGCCCATACGTCGGGTCATTTTTATTTTAGCCTTAAAGATGCCACCTCGCAAATTACAGCGGTGATGTTTCGTGGCGCCAATGCTCGACTCAAATTTAAACCCCATGATGGTCTTGAGGTCATCCTGCGAGGTAAAGTGTCCGTCTATGAACCTCGGGGAAATTATCAAATTGTTTGTGACATGATGGAACCCGTTGGTGCGGGAGCCTTGCAGAAGGCCTATGAACAACTTAAAGAAAAGTTAAAAAAAGAAGGCCTTTTTGAATCGGCACGAAAGCGTGCGATCCCGCTCTTTCCAAAAAATATTGCTGTAGTGACTTCACCAACAGGAGCGGCCATTCGTGATATTTTAAATATCATGTCTCGCCGTGCCCCGATGATATCTGTGCTGGTTGTGCCGACCGTCGTTCAAGGAGAGGCCGCCGCTCCAAAGATTTGTGAAGCTCTTGAACTGGCTTATCGAATTCCAAATTTAGATGCCATAATTATCGGTCGTGGCGGGGGCTCGATCGAAGATCTTTGGGCCTTTAATGACGAAAAATTAGCTCGAATGATTGTGAAAAGTCCCGTACCTGTGATCTCGGCTGTGGGTCATGAGATTGATTTTACAATTTGTGATTTTGTTGCCGACTTGCGCGCACCAACACCCTCTGCGGCAGCTGAACTGGTTGCTAAAAGCTCTCAAGAACTGAGCCAAAAAATATTAGGATTTCGACGCATGCTGGATCTGGCTTGGAATAAAAAGTTTCATGCATTGACCGAAAACGTTAAAAATTACCGACACCGCTTGGTTGACCCGCAAAAAAGATTGATCGATTTACGCTTACGCAATGATGAACTTTTATCAAGACTTGAAAACAATTGGAAGTTCTGGATCCGTTCGCGCAAACAAGATGTGACTATTTTAACAAATCGAATTTTAAATCCACGAAGACTCATGCAGCGTTCAGATCAAAAGTTAAGTTATTTAAAAGCTCAACTGTACAGATCCATTCAAGTTCAAATGGAAAAATCTCAAGCCCAACTGCGAGAAAAAATGGGATTGTTAGATAGCTTCAGCCCTTTTAAAGTTCTAGAACGTGGATATGCGATTGTAAAAAAAGAAAATCAAATCCTCAGTTCCATTCAGCAGGTTCAATTGAAAGATCAGATTGAAATACAAATTATTAATGGCAGAATTAAAGCAGAAGTGCTCGATATTCAAAAAAATAAATAAGGAGATGAATCCATGGACTTTGAAAAAAAATTATCCCGCCTAGAAGAAATTGTTCTTAAAATGGAAAAAGGCGAACTGGCACTAGAAGAATCCTTAAAACTTTTTGAAGAAGGCGTGAAACTTTCTCGAGAATGTCATCAACGACTGAATGAAGCCGAAGAACGTGTCAAAGTCTTGATGGGAATTGATGAAAATGGCAAAATACAAACCTCCGATTTTCAAGGAGAGGCTTTATCCTAGATGATGCTGCATTTTGAAAATCAAGAACCCAAAGTCTCTATAGAGAGCTTTATTGAAAAAGTATTTTTTTCCTATAAAGAAAAATGGATTTCAAGGCTTGGGTCCCCTCACCATAAAAAAAGTCTAGATCAATTGATAAACTCAATGGAGTATTCACTCTTGGGTGGTGGAAAAAGATTTCGTCCTTTATTGTGTGTATCTATGGGCCGTGCCCTTGGGGTCAAAGAGGCTGATGTATTGCCTTTTGCTGTGGCCGTCGAAATGGTTCATACCTATTCACTGATACATGATGATTTGCCTTCGATGGATAATGATGATTTTCGCCGAGGTCAGCCCACAAATCATCGTAAATTTGGAGAAGATCTTGCGTTGTTAGCAGGCGATGCCTTGTTGACAGAAAGTTTTTTATTTTTGGTGGACTCCTATAGAGATGATGCGCCACTGGCCCGAGACCTTGTAGAAATACTGGCAAGGGCCGCCGGACTTCAAGGTATGGTGACGGGGCAAGTGTTGGATCTAAAAATGAAAACCACAGAGGGGACGGCTCAAGATCTTATCGAGTTACATCGGTTAAAAACAGGGGCTCTCATTCAAGCCTGTGTGTCTGGAGCTTGCCGAATTGCAAACGTTGAAGATCAAAGGCAGCATTATTTTTTAAAATTTGCAGAAGATATGGGGTTAGCTTTTCAAGTGGCCGATGATATACTGGACGCCGATCGTGAAACAGAATCTCATAAAAGTTTTGTGGGTTTGTTGGGCGTTGAAAAGACAAAAGAATTTCTAAAAGAATTAAGTTCTACTTGTTATAAAAACCTAAATGAGGGATTTAAAGAAATGAATTCTTCCCAAGAGTATATAAAAATTTTAGAGGAGTTTGTTCAAATCAATGAAAACCGAAAAATTTAATATTTTAAAAATTGGAGTGTTGATTTTATTTGCGCTGACAACGTCGTGTCAGTCTTTAAAAACAAGGCCCACAAAAGATAAAGACAAAGATAAAGTGATTTTGACTCCGATCAAAGAGGGTGGTTCTAAAAATTTAAAAGATGAGCTTCCTCAGCTTGAAGAACCCACTATTTCAAAAGAAGAACCAGAAAATACAGATGAAAGCGATGAGGATGTCACTCCACAAATAGAGCCTGTTAAAAAAATAGGAGTGATTTTAGGTGGAGGGGGAGCCTTGACCTATGCTCATTTAGCCTTTCTAAAAGCCCTTCAGGATCAAAAGATCCCACTTCATTCCATTGCTGGAATTGAAATGGCGGCACCCATCGGTGCACTCTATGCTCATCGACAAAACTCCAATGAAGTCGAATGGCAAATGTATAAACTTAAAGACGAAGATTTTTTAAAAAAGAATTTATTTGGTCAACCAGAAAAATATGCTTCAAAACAAATTCTCAAAGATTTTCTAAAGTCCACCATTGCCGGAAAAAGCTTTTCTCAATTGGATATCCCATTTTTTTGCGGACAGTTTTGGATCACTCCTTCAAAACTACAAATTTATACTAGCGGCAATTTAGAAAATATACTGCCCGGGTGTTCTGCCTATCCTCCGTACTTTTCTGTCGGTGAAAATCAGGTGGCTGCCGTCCGCGAGGTTTATGGATTAGTAAAAGAAATGAGAAAAAAAGGAACCCAACGAATTATTTTTATCAATGTGTTAACAAATATAAATAATTCCGTTCTTAAAAAGGATGCTTTGGACGAACTTCTATGGAAAGAAATTCAATTTGAATATTCAAGAGTTCAAAGTTATGTGGATGAGGTTATAAATTTGGATACAACGGGATTTGGTGTATTGGATTTTAATAAACGACGAGAAATTCAGTACAAGTCCGCAACAAGCTTAGGTAAAGTGATGCCTGAGTTCGCTAGAAAGTGGGGATATTGATGGGCCATCGAAAACCAATAATAGATATGAAAATTTTTTCTGACCGCCGGCGAATGTTAGGTCAACAGATTGATGGGAGTGCTTTACTGATTGCTGCAAACCCGGAGTACATTCGAAATCACGACGTAGAATATCCCTACCGTCAGGATTCTAATTTTTTTTATTTAACAGGATTTGAAGAGCCAGAGTCTTTTTTTCTTTTTCGACCAGGACGAGATCCTCAAACAGTTATGTTTGTACGAAAAAAAGATATTGAAATGGAAACCTGGACCGGGTTTCGTTATGGACCCGAAGCTGTTGAAAAAGAATTTAAAATAGATAAGGTCTACCCTATAGATGAGTTCGAAAAAGTAGCCCCAGATTTACTTAAAGGGATTGAGACTCTTTATTATCGACTTTATAAAAATCCAGAGGCCGATGCTCAGGTACAGAAAGTTCTTGAAAAAACAAGAAAACTCCAAGGACGCACGGGGTATGGACTAATGAACATCCATGATGCTGATATTTTAGTGGGTGAAATGCGTTTGATAAAGTCGGATTATGAAATTGATCAAATCAGAACAGCTTGTGAAATTTCAGCTCAAGGGCATTTCGCCGCCATGAGATTTGTTCGTCCCGGGGTCACTGAACGACAGGTTCAAGGGGTTTTGGCCCATCATTTTTTTATGAAAGGTTCTCAGCGCGAAGGTTATAATTATATTGTGGCCAGCGGAGCCAATGCGACAACCTTGCATTACAATTTCAACGATCAGGTGTGTAAGCCCGGTGATTTACTTTTGATTGATGCGGGCGCCGAGTACAATTACTACACTGGGGACATCACGCGGACATTTCCAGTGAGTGGTTCTTTTACTGAAATTCAAGCTCAGGTTTATCAAGGTGTCCTAGATGTTCAAAAGGCCATCATCGATATGATTAAGCCCGGGGTTGTTTTTAAAGATTTGCATGAAGCGGGGACTTCTCTTTTAACAGATTTAATTCTTGAACTGGGATTACTTTCAGGACGTAAAGAGGACATCATTAAGGCGAATCAACATAAAAAGTATTATCCCCATGGCATAGGACATTGGTTAGGAATGGATGTTCATGATGCGGGTTTGTATTTTAAAAAAGATATTCCTCGTCCGATCGAAGCCAATATGGTTTTCACTGTTGAGCCCGGTCTTTATATTCCCTTTGATGATCATTCCGCGCCAGCAAATATGAGGGGCATCGGCATTCGCATTGAGGATAATATTCGAGTCCTTCCCTCTGGAAGTGAAAATCTAACCATCTCAGCACCTAAAGAGATAGCAGATTTAGCCAACATAAAACCCTAGACAGCAATTAAAAATGATTTAAGAAAGGAAATTGTAATGCCAGAGATTAGTAGATTTTACGGTTTGATTATTACTATAAACTCCGGTGATCACAATCCTCCACATTTTCATGTGAGGTATAATTCTTTTAAAGCTCTTATAGAAATTAAAACAGGAGCATTATTAGCTGGGATGTTGCCCCCTAAAGCATTTGCATTAGTTGCTGAATGGACGGCTCTTAATAGAGCAGAGTTACTCGAAGATTAGAATCTCGCTCAAAATAATCAACCTGTAAAAAAAATTAAACCTTTGGAGTAGTTATGCTAAAAGATATCATTTATGTAAAATCAATTGGAAATAAAATCCTCCACGTTAAATTTGAAGATGGAGTTGAAGGAGAGATAGATATTTCAAAGGTTGTTAAATTTGATGGAATTTTTAATGACCTTAAAGAGGATTTATATTTTTCACAGGTTCAAGTTAATCTTGAAACAGGTACAATTTATTGGCCAAATGGTGCGGATCTTTGTCCAGATGTTTTGTACTCGATACTTTCTGGTGAGTCGATTGAAAATGAATTAAATAAATCTGAAGCTTCCTAAAATAAAAAAGATCGATTAGAGCTCTAAGGTTGCTATTATTTTTTGAATCAGACTTGAAGGTGAAATTTCAGAAATTGTATCTATTGAAGTTAGAATTTGCTGTGGCTTCAGCTTCTGGTTTGTTTTTAGATTTTTCTTTTGTATCTGAACAAAAATTTTATGATGTGTGATGGAGTGTGTGATGTCATATTTTTTTGGAGGCACAGAGATTTTTTCAGCGTCACCTTCGAAAATGTAATGTCCTTTTAAAAAGGGGATGGTTTCATTTTTAATTAAAGGCACCTTTGAATTCTGAGTTGTCACTAAGGGTTTCCAGAGCCAAAATTCAATTTTTTTTCGAGGTTTTTTTAAGGGGTATTGATCCATGGAATTTTGGGCTTTGGCCGAACAACTTTGAGACCAGGGGCAACGGTGGCAATGAGTCACTTGGGGTGTGCATATCGTGGCTCCCAGTTCCATGAGGGCTTGATTTATTATTGAAGAGTCGGTCGTTTGAGCCAGTTCATCAGAGAGCTTTTGAAGCTCCTCTCGTCCCGAAGAGGTCCACCAATTTATTGGGAGGGCATAAAGTCGGCTGAGCACACGAATCACATTGCCATCAAGAACACCTACGGCCTCGTTAAAGGCAAGACTTGATACAGCTCGCGCCGTATAGGGGCCAAAGCCAGGAAGTTTTAAAAGTTCCTGGTATGTTTTTGGAAATGGAGCCGTCGCTAAAATTTGAGCGGCCTTATGCAGATTGCGGGCCCTAGAGTAATACCCTAGCCCAGACCAATATTTTAAAACTTCTTTTTCGTCAGCCGCTGCAAGGGCAGAAACATTGGGAAAACGATTTAAAAATCGTTCATAATATGGAACAACCGCCGTCACAGTGGTTTGTTGCAACATGACTTCGGAAATCCAAATTTGATAGGGGTCTTTATTTTTTCTCCAAGGTAGAGTGCGATGGTTTTCTTTATACCAAATCGCAAGTTGTTGGCCTCTTTTTTGTATCAAATTTTTTTTCATTATAGATTTTTATCTAGGGGTTTAAATTTGGCAGTAAAGTGTCTTAGGATCGGAGCTTGGTAAGTGAACTCATAACCTTTGAGCTGAGGCAGTTGCAATTTATTATGAGTCATCACTTCAATAATGTAGTCAATATGTGATTGAGTGTACACACGGCGGGGCATAGCTAATCGCACTAACTCTTTTGGGGCGGGATGCTCAAGTCCTGTTTTTGAGTCCTTTGATCCTAACATGACAGAGCCGACCTCGACGCCGCGGACTCCGATCTGTTCATATAAAAAGACGCACAGGGATTGACCTGGAAATTCAGAAACTTTGATTTGGGGTAAAGTAAGAGCGGCATCAATATAAACGGCGTGACCTCCAAAAGGCTCTAAAGTAACAAGTCCCGCAGAGGCTAAACCTTGACCAAAATAAGTGACCGACTGAATTCTATATTCAAGGTAATTTTCATCTAAGATTTCTTCAAGCCCGACAGCTAAGGCCTCAAGATCCCTGCCCGCAAGGCCTCCATAGGTCGGAAAGCCTTCGGTGATCACCATTAAATTTCGAATTTCTTGAGTTAGACCTTCATCATTCAGTGCCAGAAATCCTCCAATGTTACCAAAGGCATCCTTTTTGGCACTCATCAGAACGCCATCCGCGTAGCTAAACATTTCTTGCGCAATTTGTTTGGGAGTTTTCTGCGCAAAGCCTGCTTCTCTTTTTTTGATAAAGTAAGCATTTTCAGCAAATCGTGCGGCATCTATAAATAAAGGAATATTATATTTTTTCAAAATTTGTTTTGTGGCTTTGATGTTTTCCATAGATACAGGCTGACCACCGACAGAGTTATTGGTCACCGTCATAATCACCATCGAAATTTTAGAAGAGTTAATTTCTAATTGTTGAGTGAGGGCCTCAAGATTTATATTTCCTTTAAAGGGAGCTTGAGATTTTGAATCTTTATTGTCTAACGAAGGCAGATCCAAGGCCACGGCTTTGGCCGTTTCAATGTTAGCTCGAGTTGTATCAAAGTGAGTGTTTCCAATCACAATTTGACCCGGTTTTACCATGGCATTCATAAGAAGCGCCTCTGCGGCTCGTCCTTGATGTGTGGGAATGACATATTTTAGATGAGTTAAGTTTTGAATCACGCTTTCAAATTTTTCATAACTGGTCGACCCCGCATAGGACTCATCACCTCTCATAATGGCGGCCCACTGTTCTGCGGACATGGCTGAAGTTCCACTGTCTGTCAGAAAATCAAAGGTTACTTTTTTTGAGGGAACTTTAAAAAGATTAAAAGAAGCCTCTCGGATTACGCCTTGGCGTTGAGCAAAGGTAAGTACAGGTATGGGTTCAACCATTTTAATTTTAAAAGGTTCAAAAACTGTTTTTGGAGTAAAGTTTCCCATTAAGTCCCCCATATAGCCTCCTGTTTCCATTTTCGATAATTTAGTAATCTCACTTCTATCCTTTTTTCTTAGACCTGTTCAACAATTTTTGTTAGCTGTACATAAATTAGTCACAGCATTTCACATAGAAACTGTTTTAAAGGCATTTCTAATATGAAATAAGTTGGTTTGATTCCTGCAAGATGATTTGTGGAGAATTCGTGATAGATTTTTAAAATTATATTTTATGGAGGTCCCATGCGATCAAAATTATTATTTTCAGTACTTTTTTTAAGTTCAGCCCCATTATTGGCTCAGGCTCAAACGCAAATGGAGGCAGGTGTTTGCACGACAGGACAATGCGAAGTGGACGGGGTTAATATAAATAATACGGCTTCACTGGTTCAAAGTGTTCAATCTGCTGACCAGTCATTAAATACCCCTCACTATGTTCAAAATTTATTTGATATTAATATTGAGTTCGATTTGGGAACAGTAAATAAAGGAGCAGCTTTGCTAAATGGGTCATTAGGATTTTTAAGTAAATTTAAAACTTTACAAAAACTAGCAAAAGAAAATCATTTTGATTTAAAGTCGGATCGTATTGAAACTCCATATAAAACAGCTACGATCCTCTCTCAACTTCGAGCCGTTTTAAACAGCCAGGGTGAAATTATTGGATTTCAAATCGGAGCCAAAGATCAGTTTACATTAAATTTAGAAAAAAAAGACTCAACAGCACCAACAGTTGAAAAACTAGATACAGTTGTTTTACCCCTTTCTTTGATCAATGGTCGCTCAGAGGTTTCACTTTCTGTTGATGCAGGTTTGTCACGTCAGTTGTTGTCAATTACAGACGCAAAACTGGATTCAAAAACGGGAGGAACTTTAACCTTAGGCTTTCTTCAGTCTGCAGCCCTCGGTGGACAACACAAGGTAGAGTTACAAATTTCTAAAGATTCTGACGGGCGATTTATTGCAAAACAAATAAATGAAATAAAAGCATCAAATTATGGAGACGGTGTTGATTTAAGTTTCGATACGGCATCAAGCTCTGATTCTGATAAGCGCATAGAATCTCTTCAAGTAAAAGGTGGAGTTATTCATACAAATCTAGTTGTTAAGAAAACAGATCTTCCCCAGGTCAATGAAACATTTGTTCAGGGAGCAGAACGTTCAGATATTGAAGCGGGCGTTCAAGTCATGACAAAACTTCTAAACTCCTATCAGAATCAATCTACTGAATTAGTCCAAGGAACAGGTGCTCAAGTGAAAGTGACTGTTCGATAAATATTTTTGTGGATGACGATGGTGACGTTTTGACTCCATAAATTTATTTCAAAAGTGGCATTCCCTTTGCATCCCCTTTCGATAATGCCAAAAAGGCAGAATTATAAAAGGGGGATTTGTGAAGGGTATATTTTTAGTTCAAGCAACGCTTTTAGCGTTGCTGCTCGTGGCCTCAAATATTTCAAAAGCAGAAGAAGGACTCAAGTTAGGAAGTCCATCCTATGGTGGATCTGGCTGTCCTGCTGGTTCAGCGCAAGCGAATTTAAGTCCAGATCAAAATGAACTCAGTATTCTTTTTGATAGTTACTTAGTTGAAGCGGGTGGGGGCAATAAAAAAACTGTCGATAGAAAAGCTTGCACGCTAAGTATTCCTGTTCATGTGCCACAGGGGTATAGTGTTTCTATTTTTCAAGTGGATTATCGTGGTTTTGCAAGTATTCCATCTCGTGGAAGAGTTGATTTTACTGCAGAATATTTTTTTGCTGGAGGCCGAGGCCCACAGCTAAAAAAATCTTTAATGGGACCTCAAGTTGATACATTCACATTCACTGACGAACTTTTAGCAGAGGGATATGTTTGGTCACGCTGTGGAGATAGTGTTAATTTAAGAATTAATACTTCACTGATGGCGATGACAAATAGAAACAAAGAACAGACTTTAGCCTCTGTGGATAGTGCAGATGTCAGCAACTCATTAATTTATCATCTTCAATGGAAACGTTGTAATTAAATAAAATAAAAATTCA
>DAIRER010000445.1:0-2224 GCA_036795495.1 Pseudobdellovibrionaceae bacterium
ATCTTACCTTGCGTTCCTTCTTTAATTGTTTGAGATTCAGGTTGCGTTAATATGCCGACGACTCCCGTGGCACTTTCTCTTGGGGTGACAAGTCCGGTGATATTCATTTCTGTATTTAATTTTTGAAGCACAACGGACAAATCTAAAATGGCCCCCTGCGCGGCAAAAGAAACCAAAGGGGTGGATTTTGTTGTAAATTCTCTAAGAACCCTTTCCACCTGTGAGGGTAGAATGTCATAGCCCCTGGAGCGAGCCAATCCAATAATTAAGGCCGCCGCTCCTGCAACAACGGGTGAGGCCATCGATGTCCCTTCTATTGGTCGGCTGCTTCCACTTATTGTAACTGTTTTTGCATAACCCGAGGCAGATAAATTTAAAGGGACGGTCGACAAAATACCAACCTTAGAATTTGACCCTGGAGCCATGATCTCAACAAACGTACTACTATAATTAGAAAATGAACTTCTAGCTTTAGTCGTCGCATCCACAGAACCTACAGTCAGCATTCCTAAATAATTCATACTGAGTTGAGCTGGATACTTTGCAAAAGTTGTGGATAATTGTTTCGAATCATTTCCTGAAGCGACAACAATTGTGACATTCTTTTTTAAAGCAAACTCAATGGCTTCTGTTAATAATGGGTTTAGAGTTGTTCCTCCTAAACTCATATTGATGACATCCGCATCATTTTCAGCAGCCCATCTTATGCCATTTACAACCGCATCCATTGAAACACTGCTCCCGTCAACACTGACTTTGATTGGCATAATTTTAATATTCTTACCCATCACTCCAGTGATACCCACATTGTTATTGCCTACGGCCGCAGCAATACCTGCCACATGAGTTCCATGAAAACCAGAATCTATGACATCCATTTGATTTTGATTGGATATGGGGTTAAAGCCAAAGACATTATTTTTTGCATCTCTTAAAACATTTTCATTTAAATCTGGATGTGTGGGATCTATACCTGAGTCAATAATAGCCAATCTGATAGGTTCTGTAATTCCATTTTTTGAATTAAAGAACCCGTCATAAGAATTTGAGAAGTTAACTGACGTCAAGTGGGCTTGCTCTGAAATTCGAGGGTCATTTGGTGAAGAAAACAGAGAAAGCTTTTCATTCAAATTTAACTGAAGTAAACAATCATCAGCTAACATAATTTCATTGAGTTCTAGACCCGTATAAGCACGAGGAAATGAAACGGGAAAGGCCTGATTTAATAATTTTTTTGAATTCATTGTTTCTAAGATTGACTGTAAAACAATTTCAGAAATTAAGGTTTTAGATCCTTCTTTTTCAAGACATTCATTGTCAGCAACGACTACAAAATTTGTTCCTGCAGAAAAGGATTTTTTAAATAAATCTGAAGAAACTTTATTTTCAAAACGTAACGATTTCATTTTTTGCATTTTTTGAGAGGGCGACAATTTTCGACCCACTTCACATTTCTTAATATAACTTTTTACAGGTGCAATTCCTTCCGGTTCAAGAGGATTTTCTCCGAAAATCTCTGAGGAAGCTTCAATACCACCCTCTAAATTGGATTTAACACAATTATTAAAACCCAGAGAAATAACAAAAAGGGCCCCAAAAAAAATTCCAAATATTTTTAATCTTTTACTGAAACCCAATTTAAATTTTATCATTGTCCCCTCTTTATTAAAAATAATTATGTATCTCCGCCACTCACTGGTGGACTCGGTCGTGGTTGCGGCGAAGGCGATGGACTCGGTCGTGGTTGTGGCGAAGGCGATGGACTCGGTCGTGGTTGTGGCGAAGGCGATGGACCTGGCTGTGGATTCGGGTTTGGTGAAGGGCTGGGTGATGGACTGGTCGGCGGTTGTGGACAATACTGATTGCTTTGACAAGCTTGGTAAGGGCAACTTCCAATCACTGCCTTTATACATTGAGAGGGCAGTGAACTATTATATAAAGTGTGCTGGTATGTTAGTTTTTTTACTTCTTTACTTTGAGGCATATTTGGATTTCGAACCAATCCATCAATCCAATAGTTCGCACTGGGACATCCTTCGATGCAACATGAGTTTTTTCTATATATCAAGCGGGGGAAAAAATCTAATTCCACTTTCTGATCAATACAGGCTGCGTAGGAAACCTCACAGCAACTATGACTAGTATATTGAGGAGTCCCACCTGAGTCTAATTGACATGTTTGAAATGAGCTTTGCGAATAATATGGTTGCCCATTGGATTTAAC
>DAIRER010000446.1:0-2213 GCA_036795495.1 Pseudobdellovibrionaceae bacterium
GAACGGATTCTATAGGTAAGCAGTCAAAATTACCACAGATTTCGTTTTTATCTTCAGATTTCCAGTTGTAGATTTGCCAATGGTCTTTAGCCATATAGTATTTACAAGCATAAAGAGGTTTTCCGTCTAAAACACCAATTCTCCAGTCAAAATCAGTTGGTGTAAATTCTTGAGCAATTAATAAATCACTCTTTGTAAACATTCGGTCTAGTTCTTCTTCAAGTTCCTCTTTGTTTTTTACCTTGATGACTCCTTGAGAAAAACTCGAGTCTGGGGATTTTAAAATTAAAGGAAATCCTAGTTCTTTTGCTAAAACATTTCTGTTTTCTGAATGAGTGATAATCGTTTTTGGGGCAGGAATATGACCGACATTCATCAATTCTTGAAGATACACTTTGTTTGAACAACGTAAAATACTGTCTGGATCATCAATTACGGCAATGCCTTCGGATTGAGCTCGCCGTGCAAAACTATAAGTCGCATGATTTACATTGGTGGTTTCACGAATAAATAAGGCATCAAATTCACCGACGCGATGATAGTCTTTTTGAGTAATGAGTTCAACTCGGAATCCAGTTTCTTCTGCAGCGGAAATGAACTTTTGAATGGCTTTCTCGTTACTAGGAGGCTCTTTTTCATCTGGGTTAATGAGAATCGCTAAGTCATACAAATAATTGTCCGCTTTTGCAGAAAAGAAACGAGTTTTTTCAAAGTATTCTTTAGCAAATTGGTCGACCATCGAAAGATGATTATCTGGAATTTCATTAAAACAGATAGGACGAATGCTTTGTATATACCATTTTTGTTTAAAAATAAACTTTGCTCGTAGGAGTGGAGCTTGGAAAATTCGATACAATTCTTGAGATAACTCTAAATATTGAGAGCTTACATTTTGACCAAAATAAATAGACAAAACAAATTCAGAGCCAGAAAGTTTTCGTAAACTCTTTTGAATTAACGAGTCGATTTCATCGGAAACTATTTTAACCACAGCGGGTGCTTTGAAGTCTCGAATACTTTTAACGTTTGGAATCACTTTATGCCCGCGAGCTTCTGCTAAAAGAGAGACATAATACCCTTTGCTTTGATAATTATAGTCTTTACATAAATTAAAAACTCTTAAATTTTTTTGACATGAATATTCTTGATTGGTGAGATAATCTTTTGCTGAAATAATTTCTGCTTCAGGAACGTTAAAGCGCCATTTTTTTGTGTTACTGACGACAATGATTTTTTTCATTTTTGTTCTGGCTCAATGACTAGCATATTGCTATCATAAGTGACCACTCCTAATAAAATACTGTGAATTAATCTTGTTTTATGAACGTGATAGTATGGCCCTTTTGAAGAGGGATTAGAACTATCTGGATCTGCGACTAGGAACCGTTTTTTGTCATCGATTCCGTATACAACAACAAAGTGTCCCATAGGATCTCCTGTAATGTCGTCAAATACGGAACGATTATTTTCGTTTGTGTATTCTCTTGGACAACGATAAAGATATGTCGCAGATAGACCACACAAAACTGGAATATTTTTATTAAAATAGCGCTCGAAAACAATGCCTCTTAGTTCTTCACAGGTGACAATTCCACCTTGATCAATAAAACGAATATAGGCTTTGATCGTATTTCTTAATTTGCGATCTTTTTTTTCTTTGTAGCGAGCTTCTAATTTTTCTCGAAGTTTAGGCATCGAAAGATGGATCCAAGTAGGATCAAAAATCCTTAGGTTATAGGAATAAATTTTGGCTTGAAAGCCTCTTTTAAGAGCATCGAGACCTAAAAAGACGGCTAATGTGCCGCCTTCTTCTAGAAATTCGATCTCTTGGATTAATGTCTCTAAAGGGACATGATAATTAAAATGAGCATAAACAGCATGTAAACTGGTTGGACCGCAAGTCACATCATCGGGTTGAGGAAGTATTTTGATATCCATAAAAACCGATCCATATTTTAAAGCTTTTTATTATTAGGTTCCTCTAAAAAAACGTGGATGAATTCTTAGACGAAACTCATCAGTAAAACTATTAAACGCAAAGGATGATGGCAATAGCTATTTTTAGAAGAATAATAATTCTTTTCAAAATCTATATTCTATCCCATATGACGATTATCCTTTTGATCCTAATTTATGTGGCTTTCATTAGTCTTGGGTTACCAGGTACTTTAATTGGAGCTATTTGGCCCGCGATGCAAACGGGTTTAAATGTG
>DAIRER010000447.1:0-2199 GCA_036795495.1 Pseudobdellovibrionaceae bacterium
GTTCAGTGGCTCGTGGGCGTTGGCTTGATCCCTATACGGGTCGAGAATTCTATGAATCCAGAGATATTCAAATTGATCACTTTGTGCCTTTAAAAAATTCTTATATCAGTGGAGCTTGGAAGTGGGATTATCAAAAAAGGTGCTTGTATGCTAACTTTTTAGGAAATCCCTATCATTTGGTAGCTGTGTCTGGACGAGAGAATATGGTTAAAAGTGATAAAGCTCCCGATAGATATATGCCTCCCAATTCTCGATACAATTGTCGATATCTGCAACAATGGTTAAAATTAAAAATGATTTGGGATTTAGGGTTAACTCCCCCAGAAGTTTCTAAAATTCGTCAACTGGTTGAAGAGAATAATTGTTCAAGTGAAGACTTAGTCATTTCATCAGAAGAACTTTTAAAACAAAGAAATGTGATTGAACAAAATTTAGACTTATGTCGACCTAAAAATACAGCTAAATAGACTTCTTTCATAGGTTTTCTGGATAGTAAATTCTGAAAGAAGTCTAATCATTGAAATTGGTTAAAAGATAGAAAACTAGGCGGCTTTACTTACGGCTCCATATTTTTTATCAACGCCTACAATGTGAGCAGCTAACCACATTTTTAAAAACTGAAAAAAGGCCTCTTCAAGTTTTTGTGTCTTTTTAAAATTTTCAGCATGAGTTGTGAATTTCTTTAATAGGTCTTGGTGAATAATCATATGTGTTTTCACTGTCTGATTATATTCTGGAAGTTTAGAAAAATAGTCTTCTTCATCTTTAAAATGCTTAACCGTGTAATTTCCTAAAGCTGTAAGAGCTTTTTCAATTTCAGCAACAGGCTTTTTGTCCAAATGTAAAGTGTAAAGATTATTCATAAGTTTAATCAATTCTTTATGTTCATTGTCCATAGTCGCCACACCAACTCCAAATTTTCCTGGATCCCACGTAAATAATTCAGCCATAATTTCCTCCTATAAATAAGAATTAAGATCAATTTTGTAGTGGAATTATCGGTTAATTTAAAAAATACTTTAGACCTCTATGAAAGAAGTCTTTTATCAGTATTCTGTATGATCAGGATCAAGGTCTTGGATGACTAGTCTAATTTAAAGCGGAACTTTTCAACGGTGGTATTGGGTTTTGATTGTAACTTAAGATCTAAGTTTCCCTTGATGGATTCTTTAATTAAAAAATGATCTTTTCCCTTAATTAAAGTGATCTTTTTTTCACCTTGAGGTAGTTGAAGTGTGGCCTCTAAATCCGTTCCCTGCCAATTGATTTTTACATTTTCTTTACCCACAATATAAATTTTGGCTTCTTTATCAAATGGAACAACTTTGACTGTAAAAAGTTGTCCGGATTGAATCAACCCAGGAGGAGCCATTTCTTCGGGACCTGGTCCTAGGATATTTTTACCGACATTACTGACATGATCTTTTCCGTAGGAAAAATTAAAATTAAATATAACAAGAAAAATACAAATAATACTTTTCATTAAGTTACTCCTTTTCCATAACAATTTTTTTAATGTACTGGGCTTCAAGAGCAGCAAGAACGCAGGAATTAAAAATGCCTTCAACCGTTGTCGTCCTTTGTAAAACCGTGGCACTTTTTCTAATTCCCATCAGAAAAGGACCTATCACTTCGACTTTACCTAATTGTTGTAAAAGTTTATAAGAAATATTCGCAGATTCTAAATTAGGAAAAATTAAAATATTAGCTCCGCCTTTTAAGGTCGAAAAAGGAAAAAGACTTTGTAAAATATCTGGGCTCACCGCCGTATCTGCTTGCATATCTCCATCGACCATTAAATGAGGATGTGTTCTACGTAAAATATCAGCAGCTTCTTTCATTTTTTTTGGAGTTCCAGAATCACCCGAAAAATTAGAAAAGCTCAGCATGGCAACACGTGGCTCTAAACCAAAGTATTCAGCAACGCGAGCTGTTTGAACTGCAATATTGGCACACTCTTCTGCACTAGGGTTAAAATTAACAGAGGTATCAGAAAGAAAAAATATGCCACTGTCGGTAAGCACTAAATTTAATCCCGCAGGAACCCCACTGCGATGAATGCCAATGGTTCTTAAAATAGGACGAACGGCATCTGCATAGTTTTGACCTGTTCCCGTAACCATTCCGTCGGCGTCTCCCATCGAAACCATCATGGCCGCAAAATAATTGGGATCTGCAAGCATGCGTGTTGCCTCACTG
>DAIRER010000448.1:0-2195 GCA_036795495.1 Pseudobdellovibrionaceae bacterium
GTTAAGTTCTTTGTCACGATTATTAACCATAAAACGCACTTGATCTATGGCTTCACTAAGAGATGAGGCTGGCATATTATTGGCCACTAAAATTTCTTGAAGCTCTTTCCATGTGAGTTTATCTAAATAATTAGGAAGATATTGGTTTGTATCGACTCGCATTAGATAAAAACCTAAAGGTGCAGATTTATCAAGATGGACATCGCTTACACTGCTGGCTTTCCATCTCCAAAATTGAATGTATTGGTTTTCAGTTTTAAAAGTTTCAGGCACCTGTTTCATCGAAAGAACTGTCCAATCAGGAGTATATTCTCCTTTTAGAGGGTCTCCATTCGTCTCTAGGGTGATTGTAAATCCGGTTGAGGTTTTAATGTCTTTACCTTGGCTACAAATAGCATAGGCTTTATCGCTGTTTTGAGTATCGACTCGGCTTGAAGAGGATTCATAGGAGGATCTTTTGGCGCAAGCAGAAAGCATTAAAGTAGTTATGAGTAAAACTCCTTGAATTGTTTTTAAGGTGATCGTTTTTTGTGTTTTCATTTTAGCCCCCTTGGGTAAATTTGTTTTCTTAATGAAGGTAAAATGCAATGGCGGTGCCATATCTCAAAAAGATACAGCGAATTTAAAGTAATAATATCATCTACATAGAATGAAATATTTTGTATTATTTTGAAACGTCTCAGATTGAGTTGTGTAACTTGATGGGGGCTGACAATCTAGGGCATGTTTTCTGATAAATAGACGGTTAAATAGTAAATACTGTGATTTACCTTTTCTTGTGGAAAATCGTCTCCTTCGGTTAATCTCCAGTTTTTAAAGGCTACGAATTCTTTTAAAACAATTGAAAAAACAATGGCTCCTTCAGGTTTTTCATTATGCAAGCAATAGAAGTTGGAGAGCTTGTTTTTTAAAAATTGAACGCCATAAAGACCACTTTTAAGATTTTCTGCACCATTGCTTAAGTCAGAAATAGCGTCTTCTATCGTTTTTTGTTTTAATGCTTGGTATCCGTCCATGGACTTTGTATAATTTGGATCTGAAAAAATGGAGATAATTTCTTTACCCGCTTCAAAATCGGTTTTATCAATAAAAGTTCTATCCGATTTAATAATTCCAGCAAGTTCATAAGTCGTTTCTAAAAAAGTTTTTTGTTTTTTTTCATTCTTTTTCATTAGAGTCCTTAATCTGTTCAGCTCTTTAATCTAAAGTTTATATTTTGTTACGTCTTAGATTTATTTTTATAGGCCTCAATTTTTTCGTTCAGATAATTCTGGGCCTTATATTTTTTTACATTATTAACAGCGTCTTTTCTGAGGTGCAAATCGGTAATTCCTTTAGCCATAAGTCTTTCTTTTTGGCTGGCATGAAAAACTCCATCCTGAGGTGTATAGAGAATGTAGCGATCATTGGCTTCTAGATGCAAATAAAGATCAAATTCAAGAGTGGTGTCCGGCTTAAGGTCTTTTAAACTGATTTTTGCCATTTTTTCAGACTTGGATTCTCTGAGTTTAACATTTGTATCATCAATGGGAAAAAAGGCCATTGCGATTTCAGAACCCTCATGAATGGATTTTTTTAAAAAATCGGCTTGTTCAATGGACCAATCTTGAAATTCAACCTCTTGCAATTTTAAATTAAGAACATCTTGATCTGAAACCTGTTCTCCTTTGGATTTTAAAAATTCAAAAAGCCGACGTTGGAGCATTCTTGTAAAGGCATTATCCATTTTTCGATCCGAACCCATGGCTGCAATAAGGTACCCAGAAAATTTTGGAGACTCTACAATGATACATGCAATATTTGTATTTTTAGTTAAAGTTGAGTGAACAGGGACTGGGTTTTCCAGATTGGTTTTGAGCTCTATGGCGTGTTGTACGCCTTTGGATATAAGAGTTTCATTCTCTCCATATTTTTCGATACCCCTTTTTATTCTAAACTCGTCATCAGGCGAGTTTTTTTCTAAATTTCGAGCACTTGTGGATTTAAGTTGTGTTTGTAAAAAAGGATCATCAGAAGACTTTGAAACATTTGGATTATAGTCATTAGGAGATTCATGAGCTTTATCTGGACTGTAGTTAGCTTCAATTCCATGTGCTTGGGGGTTTTTTTGATATAAAACAGATCCAAGGGCATTGTCTTTTTCAAGATGATCACTATTAGACTGAAGATCTTTAGTGATATTGGGTGTTAACTCT
>DAIRER010000449.1:0-2189 GCA_036795495.1 Pseudobdellovibrionaceae bacterium
ATTGTAAAAGTGCCCCCAGATAAAAGTGGCTGAGAGGAGCCCCACCAATTTAAAGTAAAAATAGGATAGTCTGTTTTACCGTTGGTCAGAATGAGCATTTTTGAAAGAGCATCATGAGGGGCACAGGCAGACCTCATGATGGCTTTTGAAAATTTAGAATTTGAATTTAAGTTGTTATTTTTAGGACCCTCTGTACATTTATCATTAGGTAACAAAGCACAATTATTTTCAAATATGGATACAATTTCAGCTTCAAGAGAGTTGGGTTCTTGAGCTCCCAGGGCGCTAAGTTCAAAACAACCATCTGGATTTTTGTTTGTAAATAAAAACGAAGTGATTTGCTGTTTGTTGAGCGTACCCTCTTTAAATCGATTCACAGAAAAACTGAGAGATTGCTGTGTCTGCTTTTGAGTTGCTAATCGATATTGGTGATCCACTAAAGAAATGACTTTGCCTTCTAAATTTTTATCACCTTTTAAAACTTTTTTCACCCACCAGCGACCCATTTCATTTTTACAGGCGAAAAAAGGTTCCTGAGTGCTGGGCCAACCTGAGAAGATAAATTGACTTTGATCAATGAGTTGAGCTCTGTTGATTTGCTTATAAACAGGACGACTGGCATACAACTGTGAGTTCAACAGCATTACAAATGATAAAAAAATTAATTTTATAGATGGAAGTCTTTTTACTTTTTTGATGATCATAGTTTTCTCTCTTTCAACTTCACGACTTTTAACTAGAAAATGTCTTAGTATTTAAGTACACGATTCCTTCAAAAAAAGTTCAACTGTATTCTTTATAGATGATGTTAAATTTTATATTTATTTTTTATGGTTTATTGTTCCTCCACGTTAGTCCGTCGTTTTCATTTCAAGAAACTCCCCGGCTGCAGGCAACAGATATTGAGTTCAATTTAATACCTACAGAGCCAGGACCTGAGTGGCAATGTACGCATCGTGAAATCAAAAATCTTCCCCTGGATTGGCGGGTGACTTGCCAATCCCTCAACTCAACAGCCAAATCTGAATTTTTGGTTCATTTTTTAATGAGGCAAAATCAAAATCCCTATTCCAATTTAGAAATTTTGTATTGGGTCGATGAACAGAATTTTTCTGAAAAACGTTCTAAAAATTTAAATCATGGTCAAACTACATTGATCAATTACTCTGGTGAGATGAACCCAAAACAGCTGAGCCTTGGTCAGTTTGTACAAAATGGAACCTCATTACTGAACATCACTGTTCGTCCCTGATTTTGACATTGACTCAGAATTTTAAGCCTAGCCTTAAGACTTTAAGTCCTTTGCTGGACTTTAAAGTTAACACTAAATGTGAAAAAATGTTTACATGTCAGCAAAAATTTCAAGAGCCATGTATCAAGATGATTTAAATCGAATGAAAGAGTTTTTCGAAGACCGAGAATCGAAAATATCAGAACGCTATAAAAATCAACTGAGTGAATTGGAATCAACTCACCATCAAGATTTAGAGCGTATTCAATCTAAAGCTAAAGAGGAAGTTGATACCCATAAAGAGCGGATTCAAGAGAAACTCACAGACCGAGATCTTCAACATCAAAAAGATATTGAAAACCTCAAAGCCCTTTATCAAAAAAAATTAGAAGATGCTAAAGCCAAAGGGTGATTCTACTTAACAGTAAATAATCGATTCACTGCCGTTCCATTGACACTGCGAATATGAAGTAAATACCGACCTGCAGGTGGGGTCTTTAATTTAACATCTAAAGTAAAATCCTGCGCAACAGGAAGGCATACACCACCACTTTTAATGACTTCAGGTAACAGAATAATCACATCATTAACGATGGCACCATTGAGTTTATTCGAAATACCAGCACATGGAGATAAATACCCTGTCAAGTTCACATCAAATTCAGGTTCATTTGCAGATACTACAGATTTTACAAATACATTTGATGTAATCACGTAATCTGTATTATCAATATTTCGAGTTTTTGCTTTTTCGATATTTAATTGACGCTCTTTTACGCCCTGTAGAGTATTAAACTGAACAGTATATTTTCCCTCGGATAGTTCTCCAACCTCAACCTCTGACATAAAAGACAATGGCACTTTCATTTCTGAAGGCAACGTATCTTCATTTTTACAAACATCAGATTCATCTTTATTTGCATACTGTTGCACAAGAATCTGCTGAGTCTCCCGATTG
>DAIRER010000450.1:0-2183 GCA_036795495.1 Pseudobdellovibrionaceae bacterium
TGTTTTAGGACTCCCCAAATTTTAAAATCCATTTCCTCTGTGACCTCAATCGCTTTATATTTTACATTTTCAGGATTTAAAAACAAACGCCCTCCTGCCTTGATAAGTCTCTTCAAGGTAAATTCACCATTAAGATAAGCTAGCACGATGGATCTATTGTGAGCCTCTAAGGACCGATCAATAATTAGAAGATCTTTATTAAAAATCCCAGCACCAACCATTGAGTCGCCACGAACCCAAGCCATAAATGTCGATGACGGTCGAGAAATTAAAAAGTCATTTAGATCTAATGTTTTTTCAATATAATCATCCGCGGGTGAAGGAAAACCAGCACTGATCGATGTCTCCATAAGTAAACTGACATTTCTATTTTTATTTTTTTCAGCTGCTGAACTCTGTTCCATGTTTAAGAAATAAATCGTCTCTGACTTCAGGTCAAAATAAATATGTATGTTTTATGTAAGTCTAGACTTACATAAACTCGATATTAACGCAGTTAGATGAGGATCTGGTAACAAAGTCGCAATAGATTCAAACGGAGTTCTGAGTTTATTTAAAAGTAATCTCATTTTAGGATGACTTAAACCATTGATGTTATTGCATATAAAGACATTCAAAAGAATTTCTTAGGAATTCTCTTTTAAAAACAATTGTTTTCGATGAAAATAATTGTAAAGGGGGATCCTATGCATAATTCATTTATTAAAAAATCTTTCAAGGTTTCCATTGTTTTTATTATAACGGTGACAACGGTCTTGTTTTTTCAGAATTGCTCTCAAGAATTTCAGACCGAAGATGATCGCCAAAGTGCTAAACAATCTTCAAGTTCAAATGGCGGCGGAGAGATTATTGTTCAGAATGATGGGCAGCAAAGTTCGGGCAACTCCAGCGAATCCACCTTACCACCGGCTGCATCTTCGGGTTCTTCAGGAACGGGAACAGGTTCAGGAGCCGGCGCAGGAACTACCCCACAGACAAGTGGCAAGTGCTATGTGAATACAGCGGATGGATTACCTGACTTTTCACCAAGTCTAGTTGGCCAAGAATGCACACCTAGTCAAAAAGAAGCCCTCGCTGTAAACAACTATGTTTGTGTGTGTCCAAAATAAAAAAAGAAGGTCCTATCTGAATGGTATTTAGGTAGGACCTCGGATTTTACTAATGGAGAATCTCTATTTTGAAAAAAATAATTACTTTTACATTTATTTTCTTGATGATTGGATTCTATCAAAACTGTGCCGAGAATTTTGATGCAGAGATTGATAAGAATTCAAAATCGGAAATAGAATTGGGACAAAATACTGATTCAGCCATTGCGGAAAACGAAGAAGAGTCCTTAGGTATTCCACCTGATTCTCTGCCAGCATGTCCACCGACACCCACTGGAACAACAATAATTAAAATTGGAAGCAAAGACAATTATGATGGTCGAGATTTTAATACGGTTTTTAATAATCCAGGCAGTGTTTTTGATAGTGCCGCTGAGGCTGGGCAAACTAAAGCCCTGGAATTTATGAATACCAAATACGACAAAGGAATGATTTCTACTCAGCCTGGCACTTATGGTGGACATAATAAAAATGACTTTGCTATCAGTCGGTGCCCTGGAGATTTTTCTGCTCAATTTGTGTTAAGCCCAAGGTGCTTAAAATTAAATAAAAACACAATCAGTTTAATCTATTCAACCACAGAGACTTCGGAATGTATTATTCCTTTGAATACACCCATGTACTTAAATATTCGTGGAACTGCCGGCATAGGTACCGGTTTTGTAATTCAAAACGGTATTATCACTTATCATTGAAATTTTAGAATACAAACGTCTTGTTATGAAACAATACATCAACTAACAATTGAAAACTACCTACGAAAAGCCTACAATAATAGTTAACTCAAAAAAGGATATAAAATATATGATTCTACAAGCTTTATTTATTTTAGTTTATATCGGAATTTCATCTGCTGTGACGTTAAATGTTTATACTTCAATGAACAAAGAGCGAATTAAAACCTTAGCTACATTTTCTGGAAAACAAATTGAAAAAGAAATTAAAAACCTACTCAGTAACCCTGAATCCTGGAATCAAACTAAATCTAATAATTCATATTTTTCATGTTTATCTAATTACTGCACTCATGGTGAAACCAATTTATTTAAATTGTACGATCTAACAGGTGCTGAG
>DAIRER010000451.1:0-2177 GCA_036795495.1 Pseudobdellovibrionaceae bacterium
TAATCCACCATCCAAAAATGGGTTTTTGAAAGCTTTTGAGCCTAAAATACAATTTCTGTTATTTGTATAAAATTAATAACAGATGAAAAAATTCGAGGGAAATATCGTTAACATTTTTGACAATTCTATATTTTTTGGAGATTTATATTCTTTAGAAAGTTTTTGAGCCTTATGTTGTTCATCTATTTTTTCAGTGGTCAAGAGCGTGAGTCGATCTTCCATGGGCTCTTTCTTTTTCATGAGATGTTCAATCTCTTGATTGGTCGGCTCTGCTTTTTTGTTTTGTTCAATCTCAATATCGAGCTCTTCGACAACCATAGCTGTGCGCCAATTGCAGTCTTTTTTTAAACGTAAAATATCACCATAAATATGGTCGCCAAGATATAATATATCATCCCCTTGAACTTGAATTTCACGTGTAAATTTTTTTGCCCCGCCTCCTTGATAGACTCCAGGGATTATTTTGCCTTCAATATTGGTCATTGTTCCATTCTGAGGATCAACGCTTAAAAATCTTTGTTCTTCATAAAAGAACTTTGGCTTTTGAGCGAAAGTGATCACATATTCAAAAAGCTCAGACCAGTCTTTATGATCTTTCAAAAATGGATTGATGGCATAATCTAATAAAAGTTTTGTGTAGTGAAAATCAGAATTTGTTAAAAGAAAAATCTTTTTTTCATGGCGTTTGAATTTTTCAAGACCTTCTACAACCAAGGGATCTTTAATAAGATAGTGCTCTAAATTTTTTCGCACAATATTTTTAAGTGTTCCGTCCCGATGAAGATCATCTAAAACTTCTAGTAAATCATCGGCCACAACGCTGTAATTTGGAAAAGTGAGTTTTGGATCAGAGTCTTTCACTTCAATAACTTGAGAATATAATACAGCCATAGAAATAGAAAAAGCAGTATCAATGGCTAAATAATCGTCACTGTTGAGATCGATATAAGTAGATTTGTAGATTTTTTGTAATGTTTTAAAATCTAAGGGCTTTGTGCCATGCAGTGCTGCGCGAATGGAGGCATACCTATTGAGCTTTAAAAGATTGCCCCTGGGACGGTCTATGACGAGGCCTCGGATGGCAATATTGTGATCAAATTTAAGGGACAGTAAAATTTGTGGATATCCTTTTTGATCGACAAGCCTTTGAATCATGTGAGTATAAGCGAGTTTTTCAAAGTTTTCAGACTTATAGCGAATCAGAGTGTGATCCATATCAAGTCCAAGGTATTTAATTTTTTTTAAATTGAGGGTGCGGTTGACATAAACTTTATTTGACATAATACCTGGGGATTCTATCTTAGAAATATTGAAATGCAAGAAGTTACCTCTTGAATATCAAGAAAACACGAATATCATGGCTCTACAAGGCAAAAAAAAGGGGGCAGGATGGGCGTTGTAAATGGTAACTTAAATACCGATTCTAAAATCAGTGAGAAAAATCCAATTGGATTAAATGGTGTTGAATTTGTTGAATATACAGGACCAAATGTAGATTTTTTTGAAAATCTTTTTTCGCGTATGGCTTTTAAAAAAGTATCCAGCCAGCATGGACGAAATATTCATTTGTACCGTCAAGGTGATATAAATTTTATTATTAATGGGGAACCCTCTACTTTTGCAAATTCTTTTTCTAAACTTCATGGGCCAAGCATTTGCGCGGTGGGATTTCGAGTTGAAGATGCAGACTATGCTTTAAAAGAAGCCCTTCGACGAGGCGCAAAACAATACAACGGAAGCGATTTAGAAAAAGGAGCAACTCCTTTTCAAGCGATTTATGGCGTTGGAGATTCTTTAATTTATTTCATGGATAATAAAAATCGAAAAATTCTTTACGAAAAAATTCTTCCTGTTTCACAGCAAGATTTAAAACCTAGAGGTGTTGGTTTTTCTATCGTGGATCATTTTACAAATAATGTTCCCCGTGGAGATATGCAGAAATGGTGTTCTTTTTATGAAAATATTTTTAACTTTCGTGAAATTCGATACTTTGATATTCGGGGAGAAAAAACAGGATTGATTTCACGTGCGATGAAATCCCCTTGTGGATTGTTTTCAGTACCCATTAACGAGCCAACAGAACAGAAATCACAAATTCAGGAGTATTTAGATGAGTATAAAGGATCAGGGATTCAGCATCTAGCCTTGCTAACCGATGATATTGTGGCCTCTTTAGG
>DAIRER010000452.1:0-2161 GCA_036795495.1 Pseudobdellovibrionaceae bacterium
GAAGTTCACGAACAGCGTTGAAGCATTTGGCTCCGACGGCAAAAGCAAAGGAGTCATTTTTCATACGGCCACACCTTTTGATACACCGGCACTTATGAAAGAGTTGGTGGATTGGACTAACTCACAGCTCACTCGCAAAGAGTTACATCCGCTATTGGTGGTGGCGGTGTTCGTTGTCGTGTTCCTGCATATCCATCCGTTTCAAGATGGCAATGGCCGACTGTCGCGGGCGTTGACTACTTTGTTGCTGTTGCAATCGGGTTATAGCTTCGTTCCTTATAGCTCTTTTGAAAGAGTGATCGAAGAAAATAAAGAGGCTTACTATTTGGCACTACGTCGTGGACAAGCCGAACTTGAGCAGTCCGACACTAAATTGAAAAACAAAACTAAACCAGGCGGCTTATTTGACTGGCTCTCATTTTTCTTGAAGTCCATGCAAAGACAAAAGATCGCGTTAGAGGCGAAGATGAAAGACGAGCTGGCAGCGGCTAAGCTTCCACCCCTTTCATTGCAAATTATTGAGTTTATTAAAAGCCGAGGGTCGAGCTCTATTGGCGAAGCTGTGGCTGCCACTGGGGCCAATCGTAATACGGTGAAGGTGCATTTTAAGAATCTGGTGACTGACGGCCATCTTGAAAAAGAAGGTGTTGGGCGCGGAATGAGATACCGGATGAGGTCTTGAGCCGTACGCCACAATGCTTTCAGGTGCAGCAACCGTCAAAATCAGTATATCTTCATATTTTCTATTCTCCTTGAGTTTTTAAAAAGATATTTTTTTATGATAGTAAAAATATTTGGAAAGTTCGAAGTAAGTGAAGATCATCACCCATACTAAGTACTTTAATCATCCATCAATTCGTTTAAATCTGGGTATTCTCCACTGAGTCGCAAGTCTTCATGTCTTTTGATAAACCTTTTCATGAAATCCCTATAACGGGCATCTTCTTTGAATTTTTCGAGTTTTTTTTCATCAATTAGAGTTTTTAGAAGATTTATTCCTTCCTCTGCCAAATCAGACCACTTTTCAAAGGGGACTTTTTTTGTTCCGAGCCTTTTCCAGCTGTATAAGTATTTTTTAAATGATTCAGCAAAACTAGATACTTTAAAATGAAAATCTCCTCCAATATAAATCATATGAAGCTCAGTATTAAAAAACCAGGCCAACTTTAACAACGCTTCATATTCATCAATAATAGCATCATGTTTTAATAGCGAGAAAATCAATAAGTCTAAATTAACTTCATTTTTGACTACATAATTGCAAAATAACTCATAATCATTTCTAGAATCTATAGTTAAAATATCAAACAACTCTTTATCCATTTTATTCTCCAAAAATAATTAGATTTATGCCACCGCGGTTTATTTCAGAAGGGACGATAATTCCATTAAAACCTTTTTTTTTCTTTATTTCCTATTTGATGTGTACCTTCAAAAGCATTTTTAGTTCTAACCCTAAAATTTTCCTCGTATTGGGATCAGAGATGTCAGTATTTAATACTGAATCCGTTTTATAATATTATCAATTTTAAAAAACAAGATAATTTATGGTTTCGTTTTTAGTTCTCGAACTTTCAAGACATTAAACTCTTCAAAAGGTTTATAGTTTTTTTCTAAATATTGTTTTAATTCATTTGGACTTTGACCTACATTTAATAGCCATTCCTTGGCTTTTTTTGAATCTAAAAATAAGGGGCTTCTATCATGTCCCACTTTTTGAATAAATGGATAGGGACTTTGGGTTATAATTGCAAAGCTTGGCACTATTTCGCCGGTGGATTTATCGACCCAATTATTATAAATCCCAGCTGCTAAAAGTGTTTCATCACTTGAAAATTCAACGATGTTCCCAGCCATTTTTCCCTCATACACGGGCTCCCTGAACGTAGAGATAGGTATAATGCAGTGATATTTTAAAAAGGAATTTTTCCAAGTGGGTTTTTCCAGAATAGATTCAATGCGTGCATTGTATGTGGCAAATTTTGGTTTTCTTTCTTTTGACCACTCGGGTATTAAAGAAAAGTTCATTTCTTCGATTGAATTTTTACAAATTACAATGGCTTTTTGGTGAGGAAATATATTCTTATCTTCCAAGTCAAATGTAATCTGATCTGGATCTATGAAATCCTCAAATTTTGGTTTTTTTGTTTTAAAATTTTGT
>DAIRER010000024.1:0-10943 GCA_036795495.1 Pseudobdellovibrionaceae bacterium
GGACCCAATTATGATGATTCTCTTTTAATTCCATTGGTTATGCCTGCAAAGTTTCCTAATCTTCTTGTGAATGGAAGCTCTGGAATTGCAGTAGGTATGGCTACAAATATTCCACCACACAATTTAACTGAAGTCATTAATGCCACAATTCATTTAATTCAAAATAGTGAGGCCTCCATAGATGAATTGATTGAAATGATACCTGGTCCTGATTTTCCATCTTCTGGAATCATTACGGGTCGTGAGGGGATACTACAGGCATATAAAAAAGGTCGAGGCGTGATCAGCATTAAAGCTGTTGCTGAGGTTGTTCAAGTTAAAGATCATGAAGAAATCATTGTGACGGAACTTCCTTACCAAGTGAATAAAGCAAAACTTATTGAAAACATGGCAGATCTTGTTCGAGATAAACATGTCGAGGGCATTTCAGATATTCGTGATGAGTCTTCTCGTGAAGGCATGCGGGTTGTGATTGTTTTAAAGCGAGGAGAAAATGCCCAAATTATTTTAAATCGACTTTATAAGTTCACACAACTACAAGTCAGTTATGGCATCATCATGTTGGCCCTGGATGCTAAAAATCAACCCGTAACTTTTGATCTTAAACAAATGCTACAGGCGTTTATTGATCACCGCAGAGAAATTGTAACTAAAAGATGTATTTTTGATTTAAAAAAAGCACAAGAAAGAGCGCATCTTTTAGAAGGCTTAAAAAAGGCTCTAGATCATATCGATGCAGTTATAGCCACGATCAAAGCATCAGCAGAAGCTCAGATTGCGAAGTTAGCCTTAGCTGAAAAATTTGGATTTAGTGAAAGACAAGCTCAAGCTATTTTAGAAATGCGATTGCAAAGATTGACAGGTCTTGAGAGAGATAAAATTATAGCAGAACTTGAAGAGTTAATGAAACAAATTGAATTGCTAAAGTTCATTCTTTCTGATGTGAAGGAAATTTATAAAATAATAACTGCAGAGTTAGAAGATATTCGAAAAAGATTTGGTGATAAACGAAAAACACAAATTAGTTTTGATGATACAGATATTGAAGACGAAGATTTAATTTCAGATGAGCAAATGGTTGTTACAGTTACAAATACTGGATACATCAAACGAATCCCTCTTGAAGAATATCGATTGCAGAAAAGAGGTGGTAAAGGTCTTAAGGGTATGGAAACTCGTGAAGAAGATTATGTAACCATGATCTTTACTGCGAGCACTAAGACGATGCTTTTGGTTTTCACTGATAAAGGAAAATTGTATTGGGTGAAAGTCTATAAACTCCCATTAGGAAATAGAACATCTAAAGGTAAAGCGATAGCCAATGTTGTTCAATTAGCTCCAAATGAAAAAGTACAAGCTATTTTACCAGTAGATGAATTTACGGATCAAAAATATGTTGTCATGCTTACTAAAAAAGGAATTATTAAAAAGACTCCTTTGAGCGCCTTTTCAAATCAGCGTTCTGCAGGTATTATTGCATTAACTACTGATTTAGATGACTCATTGGTTGAGTCTAAAATAAGTAACGGCGAAAGTGATATTTTTGTAGCTACAAAAGAAGGTATGTCCATACGTTTTAATGAAGGCAATGTTCGTCCCATGGGGCGATCTGCACGAGGAGTAAAAGGAATCTCTTTATCTAAAGATGACATTGTTGTGGGTATGGAAATTTTAGAAAAAGATCCAACGAAAACTATTTTAATGGTGACAACAAAGGGCTATGGAAAACGCTCCGAAATAGAAGAGTATCGCATTCAATCTCGAAGTGGTGTGGGTGTTATCACTCAAAAGACCACAGACAAGGTTGGAACTGTTGTTGGAACTAAGATTGTTTCTGTTGGACAAGAATTGATTTTATCTACAGATAAGGGACAAGTGATTCGAATGAAAGTCTCTGATATTTCAGTTATTGGACGAAACACTCAAGGAGTTCGCCTGATTAATCTAGATGATCGAGAAGAGCATGTCACAAGTCTTGCGGTTGTAGACGATGAAGATAAAACAGGTGAAGAAACACATTAAAAAAAATGGTTAAATTTGGTAACATCTTTGCGCCTTTAATTTTATTTATTTTAGCAGGATGTTATCAATCTCCAAAAAGCATTTTTCAAGAGGGTGTATCACTACAAAAGAATCAAGAGTTTCATAAAGCTTCAGAAAAATTTGAACAGCTTATTTATAAATCAGAGGTTGATGAGTTTACGTTAAAGGCCGCAAAAGAGGGCTCACAGCTTAATTTTTTTCAAATTAAAAATTATAAAAATGCTTTAAAATTTTTAAGGTACATAGTTCTTAATTCCCAAAATCAAGAAGAACGCCTTTCTGCTCAAAAACAAATTATTTCAATTTATTTTGATCATGAGCAAGACTACAAAAACTCTATCAAAGAAATATCGAAATTTATTTTTTTAAATGAAAAAAATAGCAATCTCGTTGGGCAATACAGATTAGATTTGGCAAAAAGTTATATGCATTTAGAAAACCTAGAGCAGGCGCTTGCTGAAATAAATGGAATACTTAACGACCGACCCTCTGAAGGTCTTAAATTTGATGCCCTCTTATTAAAGGGAAATATTTATTTAAATAAAAAAAATAATTTAAAAAGTGCCGAAGTATTTAGAGAAATGTTGGATAAACATAGTGAAAAGGCAATTTCAGAAAATGTTCCGATTCTTTTATCCGTTGTTTTAGAAGATAATAATGACTTTAAAGGCGCCATTGAGGTGTTAAAAAAATACGAAGCTCAAATGAAAAATAAAGAATATTTAGAACTAAGAAAAAAAAATCTTGAAGAACGTATTCGAAATGCTCCTGGAACAAAGGGGTTTAGGAAATAACTATGAATAAATCATTTATGTTTATTTCTATTGGAGCAGAAATTTCTTCTTTGATTGTAGCAAGTGTTTTCTTAGGCCGATACTTAGATGAAAAATTTTCGACCAAAGGACTTTTTTTAATAATTTTTATTTTGCTGTCTTTTATTGGGTGGTTTATACGTTTGATCAACCTACTCAAAAGAAATAGCAAAAAATAGCATGAAAATTATAAACCTCACGTCCATTTTAATATTAATTATTTCGATCCTTGTTATTTATACGCTCAAATCATTTAGTCACGCCATGTCATTTTTGCTGGGGGCGATATTCATGCTGTTTAACCTCTGGTCAATTTCAAAGACTTGGGGGCTTGTTTTAAAGAAGAAATCTATTGCTTTAGCAGGTCTTATCATTGTATTAAAATACCCGCTTTTGTTTTTTGTACTAAAACTCATATTAGAAAAAAAATGGGTCAGTCCCATTTTTTTTATTTTTGGTTTAGTTGCATTTTCTTTTGTCGGTTTATTGATTAGAAAAATTGATAAAGAAAAAAAACATTAATCTATTTGAGGAGATTTATAATGTCATTTAACTGGACCCAATTATTACCTGGAGTTGGTCATGAATACTCTCATGTTGCTACTTTAGGTTTAGCCAGTGTGGGTGCCATTACGATGGGATTAATAGCAAAATCAAGTTTAGGAACTGGTGAAGCAGCAGTGATTCCTACAAGTAAATTTTCTATGCGTGGTTTCTTTGAACTTGTTACAGAAAGTATGTCAGGTTTAACTGAGTCTGTAATTGGTAAACAAGGTCGATCCTTTACTCCTTTTTTTTCTGCTATCTTTTTCTTTGTACTTATAAATAATCTTATTGGTATTGTTCCTGGGATGACTCCTGCTACTGAGAATTTAAATACAACTCTTGGTTTTGGATTGTTTATGTTTGTGGCCTATAATTTTTTAGGTATGAAGCACTCTGGGGTTATCAATTACCTAAAACACTTTATGGGTCCAGCTCTTATTTTAGCTCCCTTAATGGTTGTCATCGAATTAATTTCTCACATGGTGCGACCGATGTCCTTAGGGCTACGTTTAGCAAATGTGATGAAAGGGGATCATACAGTACTTGCCGTATTTTTAGATTTAGTTCCCATTGGAATACCGATTCCTTTTTATCTATTGGGACTTATAGTTTGTTTTATTCAAGCTTTTGTATTTACTTTATTATCAATGGTGTATGTTTCTTTGGCTGTAGCTGGGGATCATCATCACTAAAATTTAAAAACTAATTTTTAATCAATGAAAAAGGAGAAATTGAATGAAAAGAATCGTAAACAAACACATGTTGGCACTTTTAACATTACTAGCTTCGACTTCTGCATTTGCAGAAGAGGCGACTCAAGCCGTAGCTGAAGCAGCAGCTGATCCAAATAAAGGGATTGTTGCTATTGCAGCAGCTTTTGCCATTGGTATTGCTGCTTTAGGTGGAGCTCTAGCTCAAGGTAAAGCAGCCTCTGCAGCTCTTGATGGTATTGCAAGAAACCCTTCAGCCGCAGAAAAAATTCAAACTCCAATGATTTTGGGTTTAGCTCTAATTGAATCATTAGTGATCTATGCTCTAGTTGTAGCTCTTTTAATGATTCTCTAGTTGTTGATAGAGTCTATTTATTTCGAAATCTAAAATTTGATTTCAAAAAAACTCCAAAGTTTAAAATACTTTGGAGTTTTTTATTTTGAAATATATCTTAGTACTGATGTCTATCAGTTTTTGTAGGATATAAGACTTATAATAATGGATTTACGACGGCTTCTATACGATCTTTAATCTGATCTAAGCCCGCCTGTGTATTAGACTCATAGCGAAGGACTAATACTGGCTGAGTGTTAGAAGATCGACAGAGGGCCCAACCCTGCTTAAAGCTAATTCGAATTCCATCGGTAAGATCAATTTTATATTCATCTGTGGGTTTGCCAAAAACTTCTTTCATCTTAGAAACGATTAAATGCTTCTTTTCTTCAGTAGTATCAATGCGAATTTCAGGGGTATTGAAAGCCGTGGGAAGCCCTTCTAAAAGTTGAGGGATGTTTTTCCCTGTATTGGATAAAATTTCTACCAAACGAAGAGCTGCATAGGGGGCATCGTCAAAACCATAATTTCGATCTGCAAAGAAAATGTGTCCGCTCATTTCTCCACCAAAAGGAGCCTTTTCCGATTTAATTTTTTCTTTAACCAAACTATGTCCTGTTTTCCACATAATCGGTACACCGGAGTGTTTTGTAATATCTGCATAAAGTCGATCGGAGCATTTAACATCACCTATAATTTTAGATCCTGGGGCTTTAGAAAGGATATCACGAGAAATAATAACCATAAGCTCGTCACCATAGATCATCTTTCCAGTATGATCTATGACCCCAATTCGATCGGCATCTCCATCAAAACCAATACCACAAACGGCCCCCTCTTTAAGAACTTGAGCTTTTAAATCTTTTAAATTTTCTTCAACTGTAGGGTCTGGATGATGATTTGGGAATAATCCATCTGGCTTTTCAAATAAGATCGTGGGTTTAAGTCCAACGCCTTCAAAAAGCTTACGAACAATAGATCCACCAGCGCCATTGCCACAGTCTAAAACGACTTTAACATCTTTTAATGTTCCAAATTCCTTTTTATAGCGCTCTAGATATTGAGGAGCTATATCAAAAGATTTTTCAGAACCTTGACCTTGGACAAAAAGTTTTTGCTCTATGATTTCACGAAGTCTTTGAATTTCTTTTCCAAAAATTGTCGATTTTCCATGAGAAATTTTAAAACCATTATATTCTGGAGGATTGTGACTGCCCGTCACCTGAATGGCCCCATGTGTGTTTGGTATCTCAAAGGTTGAAAAATAACAAACAGGTGTTGTTACAAGGCCAAGGAGAGTAACATTTCCACCAGATTCTGTAATTCCACGGGTTAAAGATTTAATAATATTGGGGCAAGACAATCGTGCATCATGGCCTAAATTAATATTGGGTTGAGTGGGCCCACCCTTTTCAATTAAGTATTGAACAAAGGCTTTTCCTAATAGATAGGCAAATTGATCGTCAAATTGTTGGTTATAAACCCCTCGAATATCATACTCACGAAAAATCACGGATTCGTACATAATGTAATCTCCTTTAAGCCCGAACACTATCCCCTATTCCTTTAGTAATGGCAACCCTCTTTCTAACTGTAGACATTCATATTAAGTAAAAGAGATCAGTTATGAAAGTGGTCTAAAAAATCTTAAATTTTAGAAAAAAATCTAAAAAATAAGAATTAATTCACAAAAATAAACAAGATATCACAAAATGACCCTCGCTAATGTGGCATAAATTCTGCAATAGCGCTTCATTGCTCAATAAAGAGCAATGAAAAAGGAGAATAAAATGGAATTAGAAGCTATTTTAGCGAGTTTCAAAGTTGAACAAGCCGAATTAGAGCAAGCTCAAGTAATGGCAAAAGAACTCGAGAAAACACAAAGTCAATTTAATATGATTATTTTATAAAGAATTGGCACCTGAAATTCAGGTGCCAATCTTACTGAGGAAAAAAAAATGATATATACAACAGGTTTTAAACAAAATATCGAAAATATTGCAACACTCGCACTTTCGGTTGACCCAAAATTAAATTTAAAATCAATGGATGATTTAAAAAAGGGTTATAATTACTATATAAGTTGCAATCAACCAAATTCACTTTTAAGAGACAATCACCAGACATATATTGAAAATATTGAAAATATATCAGAAAAGAAAACACTTGCTGCACAGTTTTCAAATGACTCTAATTTAAATGATTTAAATCAAAATAATCTGATTGAAAATATTGAATATCCCTATTCGCAAAATATAAAAAAAAATATTGAAAATGCATTGAACTTTTTAGAGAAAAAGGCTCCTCAAACTAAAATATTATTTGATCTCGTGTTTAATTATTATTTTTTAGCTCACTCATCTAGGGCTGGTGGCGGAACCAGTTCCGGAGCTTTAGGAGTATTATGGTTAAATCCAAAAGAGTCTTGGACTGTTCAAGATTATACGGAAGTTATGGTACATGAACTTACACACCAGTTACTTTTTATTGATGAGCGTCGTTATAGGCACTACATAAATATAGAGGATTTGGTAAAAAAAGAGAGCTATGCTTATTCAACGATTTTAAATCGCCAGCGTCCTTTAGATAAGGTGACTCATAGTTATTTTGTCGCTCTAAACGTACTAAAATATAGAGAATTAAACTTTAAAAATGGTAAACCTATTGTTCACCCAGAATCTAAAAAAATTGAAAATAGTTTGAAAGAAACAATAAATTCATTAAATACATATCATTATAGTTTAATGTCCGATAGACTTTCAAAGTTGCTTAAAATGAAAGAATCTAAATATGAAACTATCGCAGTTGGGTAGTTTCTATTTTTTATTTGGGTCAAGTATATTAAAATCAATATTTTGGCCCATGACTGTATTTCTAGTGCTTCAACAAGTTATTGTAGCTTCAAGCTCAATATTTTTAGTTCAATTTATTGAACTATTGCAGTCTGAAGGGGATTGGAAGTTCTATCTCATATTGCTTCTGGTGAGTGTTGTGACCCCATATATACCAGGCTCTTTGGCAATATATTTAAACCAAAAATGGATCAATGAATCTTTCAAAAGATTATGGAAAACATCTTTGCAAACTAAACAGGGCCATATTGGTGATGTATTTAATATTTCAAAAAAATCAAAATACTCAACACAAGTCAAAGAAATTGGAAATATAATAGAAGACACCTGTAAGTTTTTTTTAGGATACTTTCCACAAATATTAAATTTTTTATTCAATGGTTTTGTAATGTCAAAAATTTTGGGCTATAATTTTTTTATTGCCTTTTTGCTAGGATTAGCAATTTCATCGATTCAATTTTTATTTATCTTAAAAGTTGGTAAAAGACTATCAGAAGAAAAACAAGAATCCATTGGACACATAGACGTACATTTCAATAGTGGTTGGCAAACTCTTTTGATTGGAAATAAACCGTATAAAAACAACTTACTCAAATCATTCGAAAGTGCTGAAGATAGTTATATATTAAAAAGTTTAAAACTTTCAAGGTTTGAGGTCATTTCATCTGTTTCTGTGTTTATGTTTAGTTTTCTACCTACATTAACCGTCATTTTAATAACTGCATTTTCAAATTCAGCAACTAAAGAAACAATGATTTCATTAGGGGCATTGCTGCCGCGAATTTTTCAAATTTTTGTTGTGTTTTCAAATGTATTGATTGGAGCACAACAGGTCTTTGCATTTAAAGGAAGATGGAAAAGTGTTCTAAATCGCTTTAACGAAATTTTAAGTGAAAATCCAATTCAAGAACGTATTAAATTTGATATGTTGAACATCGTAAGAATTTCTACAAATGGGAATCAAATGGAAAATGAAAAAATTGAAATTGAAAATTTTTTAGAACTGAACTCAGAAAATAAAATTTTACCTTCAAGATGGCATCTTACAGGTCGGAATGGTGCTGGAAAATCTTCGTGGATGCTGAAATTTAAAAATGAAACTGGTGAACGCTCAGTTTATTTGCCGGCTTTTTTTGAAGAGTTTCATCTAGACAATGAAAAACTAAATATGTCTACCGGTCAGAAAAAGATTTTTGAGTTACAGAGATTGTTAACAAATATTGATTTATATGATTTCATTTTCTTAGATGAATGGGATGCGAATCTAGACTATGAAGCTAGAAAACAAGGCAATGCTCTCATTGATCAATTGGCATTGACTGCAATAGTAATTGAAAGCCGCCACACTCACACTCAGGTATCTAATTAGTTTAGAATAAATTGGCATTGGTTAATAAGCGAGATAGGATATTCCATTTTTGTGTTATTCTGGTGGTCTGCATCCAATTAGGATCTTGTGATTTTCTATGAAAAATTTTAGAATTTATTTTGAAAGCTTTCTCTGATATACTGCAATAAATATAATAAAAAGGAGTTAGTAGGTGACTGCTAAGAATTTGGAAAAGTTAATCGAGTATTGGAAGCAAGGCGCGAAAGATGATATGTCTGCGGCACAGGATATAGCACTTAAAGCAAAAAGATATATGCAATCACTTTTTTTTCTTCATCTATCGATTGAAAAGTCCCTTAAGGCTTTAGTGGTTTTTCATTCAAAAGATCATGCACCCCTCAGTCATAACTTAGTATTTTTAGCTCAAAAGGCCGGTTTAGAACTTACTGAAACTCAAACTCGTTTATTGAATCAAATTAATGAATATAATATATCGACCAGATATCCAGATGAAGCAGGCAATCTTTATAAAAAAGCCACAGCGACATATACAAAGAAAATTTTAAAAGAAGGAAAAGAAATAAAAAAATGGATCTTCACAAAATTCAACAACTAATTTTTCTCTATCGAAAAGAGTTATGCAAAAATCGAATTAATCCAGACATTCTTATTCTTTTTGGCTCCTATTCTCAAAAAAAGGCCACAAAGGAAAGCGATATTGATATTGCCGTAGTTAGTAGTCAATTTGGAAAAGATCGCATTAAAGAAGGTGCAAAAATTAATTTTATAGCCTCAAAAATTGATGCACGGATTGAGGCCATACCCATCAGCACTCGAAGCTATCTTGATCCTTTAAATATTTCGCCATTAGTGCATGAAATACGAAAAACAGGAATTGCAATGTTCTAAAAAATGGTTAAAACCATAAACACGCCTGTATGCTGTCTTTCATTGATCCAGGGTTGGCGATGTTTTTGTTAAAAATATCCTTTGCGGTTCCATGATCAACGCTGGTGCGGATAAAGGGAAGACCTAAACTGATTTGATAACCTGAATTTTGGCCATGAACCATTTTAAATGGAATTAACCCCTGGTCATGATAAAGGGCAATAAAGATTTTGAAATCCTTTTTCCAATTTTTTTCTAAAAAGGCAGCATCAGGGACGAGCGGTCCTTCGATTGGAATATGATTGCTCTGAGCAAATTTTTCTATATCACCAAAAAAACTTTGCTCTTCTTTACCAAGTAAACCCTGCTCTCCGGCATGGGGATTAAGACCTAATATCTGTATAGAAGTTTTGATTTTCATTTGAAGTCGCAATTGGGAGGCCAGAAGGAGACATTTTTTAAGTTGGGTTGTGCTGAGCTTTTTAGAAACCTGAGACAGAGGAATGTGACCTGTTGCTAAAATAACGGCAAAATGATTTCCAACGAAACCCATAAAGGTGTCTTTAGTTTTAGAAATAGACTTTAGAATTTCATTATGGCCTAAAAATTTAAGTCCACATTGTTTAATTTTTGTTTTTGAAAGAGGCCCCGTAACCATGCCATTCAATTTTTTTGTATGGCATAATTTTCCTACTTCGAGAACCCAAAAAGGTTCTGGTTGATCACTTGCAATGTCGATCAAATAGGGACGAGAGTTTTTTTTCTGAATGTCGTAAAGCTCTTGAATAGATAGTGATTTTACAAAGGCTTCTGCAAGAGTATAATTCATGAAAGTTTTAACATTAAAACTTTTCTTAATCGTTTTTAAATAGTTTGATTGAGAACCCCTTTTACGCCATAAAAAAAATAAAACAGGCGTTTTTTTAAATTTAGGCAAAGATTTAGCAGTAACCTCTAGGCCGATGCCATCAATGTCACCGGTGGTAATGCCAATGTATTTAATTTTAAGGTTATTTTTCATTGAGGATTATTGAAGCATCAGTTCTTTTGGATTCAAGCCAAATTGGAAGCTGAGCTCGAAAAGCCCGTTCTAATAAAACAGAAGAAATTTTTTCTTTTTCTTTTTCAAAGTTAGAATCCACGGTCATTTTTTTATCTAAAAGTTTAAAGATATGAATTCCCATTTTTGTTTTTAATGGAGGTGTCACCTCCCCTACATTCATAGTTAAAATTTTAGATTCAATTTCTTGTAAAAACTCACCAGCCTTAAAGTGTCCTAAAAAACCATTATTTTCAAATTGAGGATCTTCGCTGAATTGTTCAGCTGCAGATTCGAAAGATTGACCTGATTTAATTTTTTCATAGGTTGCAGTGGCACGATCTAAGGGACTTTTTTCAGAAGATTTTTTAGGATTAAAAAAAACGTGT
>DAIRER010000025.1:0-10894 GCA_036795495.1 Pseudobdellovibrionaceae bacterium
TTGGTTATTCAGGATCCTCTAGTTCAAAGGAATCTTTTTTTGATAAAAGTTTTGGTGAGTATGCAGATTTTGAATATGTATTAGATCGTGTGCGGAGTGAACTTAAAAGAAAACAAGAGCAACTGACTCGTGAGCGAGAAGAAAATCAAGTATTTATGAATTCGGTTCAAGAGGCCCTGGTTTCAATGAACCAACAAGAAAGACTTTTGTATTTTAATTCTCAATTCAGTCATTTGTTTTTGGACCCAGCACTCGCGGATCGAAAAGACCTTACTTTACAAGAAATTTTTAGAGATCCAGATATTTTTCAAGTGTTTCACTTGGCCTTAGTTGAGGGAAAAGCACAGCGATTAACGGCTCAGAAAATTATTAAAAAAGACAATCAATCACGGTACTTTTCGATTTCAGTAACTCCTTTAAGAAAAAAAGAATCACAAGAAGTTATGGGAGCTGTTGGTATTTTTTACGATATTACTGAGATCAAACGCACCGAAGAATTACGACATGAGTTTGTTGGAAATGCGTCACATGAATTAAGAACTCCATTGACTTCAATCAAAGGTTATTTAGAAATGGTGCGAGAGGATCTTCAGGCGGGTCGATTGGAGCAAATTCAAGGATTTTTAAATATTATTTCAGACAATGTGAATCGGCTGATTGATCTGGTGAATGACCTTTTGAGTGTGAATGCTTTAGAGTCCAGTTCGAGTTTAAAAATTGAAAGTTTTTCTCCACTCGCTCTTTCTGAGCAAGTCATACATGAGTTATTACCTTTGGCAACAGAGCGACATCAGAAAATTTTATTACAAAGTCAAATTGATCAAGTGACCGGAGATCCTCGTAAATTAGAACAAGTGATTCGAAATCTCATTTCAAATGCGATAAAGTATATCGGTAATGATAAACAAATTGAAGTGATTTGGGAAAAAGGCGAGGGGAGGATGGCTTTATTGAGAGTGATTGATAACGGCCCTGGAATTGCTCAAGAGCATCACGCCCGACTTTTTGATCGCTTTTATCGAGTGGACAGAGGGCGCAGCCGCGGAGCTGGCGGAACGGGACTTGGTCTTGCCATTGTAAAACACATTATTCACAGTCACGGTGGTACCGTGGAAATAAAAAGCTCCTCTGAAGGGGGTTGTGAATTTGTTTGTCAAATCCCCCAACTTCGCGATTAGGACTTAGATAGTACTTGGTCCTGGCATTTTGGTTCTATGCTTTTTTCTTGCATCATATGTCAGAATTAGCGTATAATTCTGACATATGATACCGCGAATTGTTAACTTATCGAAAGAACACAGTTTTTTCTTGTTTGGTCCGAGGGGGGTTGGTAAGTCGACCTTGCTAGAATCATGGCTTCAAAAAGAAAACACGCTATTTATTGATTTGCTAGAGCCTGCAGAATTCAAACGCTATTCATTTAATCCCGAAATGCTTGCTGGTGATTGTACTGCAAACAAATACGACATTATTGTCATTGATGAAATACAAAAAGTGCCTGCTTTGCTAGATGTCATACAAAAATTGATGCGAAAAACTTCACTGATATTTATTCTAACGGGATCCAGTGCAAGAAAACTGCGCAGAGGAGCTGCCAATTTATTGGGTGGTCGTGCCTTTGAATTTCATCTGCACCCATTGACCCATATAGAGTTGGAAAAATCTATGACGGGATTTAATTTGGATTTAGTTTTGGCCTGGGGTAGCCTTCCCTATATTCAGTCTATGACTGACTTAAACAAAGTAAGGTCTTTACATGGCTATATTACAACTTATTTAAAGGAAGAGGTCCTAATTGAACAAGTTGTAAGAAAGCTTGAACCCTTTCAGCGCTTTCTTGAGGTTGCGGCTCAGATGAATGGTAAAATTTTAAATTATGCTAAAATTGCTAGGGATTCAGGCGTTGAGGAAAAAAGTGTAGCTCGCTATTTCCAGATACTTGATGATACTTTGTTGGGCTTTCATTTACCTCCCTACTCCACATCCATACGAAAACAGCAGTCTCAAAAGTCAAAGTTTTATTTTTTTGATTCAGGAATTGTTCGTGCTCTTTCAAATCAAGTGACATTGCCGCTTGTGCCTCACACAAATGTTTATGGAGATCTGTTTGAACACTTCATAATTAATGAATTTATAAGGATAAATGATTATTTGGAAACTCATTTTAAGTTTACGTTTTTTCGCAGTAAGGACGATGTGGAAATAGATCTTATTATTGAGCGCCCGGGGCAGGCAACAGTACTAGTTGAAATAAAAGCAAAAAACTTTCACGAGTCTGAAGACTCCAAAAATCTTCAAAAAATTGGATTAGAATTTCCAAGTAAAGAGCTCTACGTATTATCAAATTGCCTTAATGCAACAGTGATTGAAGAAGTTTATTTTTTACACTGGCGTGAGGGTATGAAAAAAATATTTGGAAAAGCCTACAGTAAGATTCAGTTGTTAACGATATGATTTATTATTAGTTTTCTGAAAGTGATTTGATGGAAAAATTATTTTCTTTTAGATTTCCGTCCAATTGCAAATCTGAAAAGATTAAATAGGTTTTTCTGCTATTTTGTACGTTTTTAATTTCAACTTCAAGGGCTCGCCATTTTTTTTTCATTTCAACATATTTTAAAAAAGTAAAAGTTTTCAATAACTTTCCTTTTTTGTCAAAAAGATCGAGCTTAGATAAAAGCCCGTCGGGACGAAACTCTGATAAGGCACGGCTATAGAGCCCCAGTGGTTTTGAAAATTGGGAATCCACTTTTAACGTTGGAGTTTTTTGAAGAATTTTATTTTTTTTAATTTTTAAATGATTTAAATTAAAATCTTCAGTGTAAAGTTCAGATTCTAGAATTTTTGAGTTTTGTTGCTGCGTTGTTAATATTTTACGAGTTTGCCGAGAGGAGGGTAAATAAATCCATTTTTCTTCTTTTTGATTTTTCATAACACTTAATAAAGCAGTCCCTCGCAGATCTTTTGGATATTTTAACTGCATTTTTGTGTAATGGGTGTCCTTTATGGAAAGTCGAGAATAAGATAATTCTTTTCTTTTTTCAGTGCCGTCTTTTTCAATGATTTTCATGGTTAAGTTGCCGGACTCATTGGGAGTAATAATATTGAGTTTTAATTTTTCAAGTAATGAATCTAAAGCGGGGTCCGCGGAAAATGATTTCGGAGCAAATAAAGTAAGAAGAGTAAAAAGTAAAAAAACACTCACACTCTTAATAGTCTTAATGCTTTTAAGGCTCTTAAAGCTAGACATCCATCCTTGAAATTTATGATATTTTCCAAAGGTCTTTAACATTGTTGGAAGTAAGACCAGATCTCCCAATAGCCCAGTAAGTACAGATAGGACCATAAAAACTCCAAACATTTGATTCATTTTAAAATACGATACGGCAAATCCAGAAAAACCTAAAGCTAAAACTAAACTAGAAAAAAAACAGGCATTCGCTTCTGACCAAAAAGTGTGCATCAACGACTTATCAAAGGAATACCCTTTTTGAATATACTGTCGAAGGCGTTCTAATAAATAAACAGTGTTATTAAAGGCGAGACCTAAGGATATAGATAAAATAATTGAGATACCCGGTTTGATGGGGATTTCCCAAAGTGACAAAGCCCCTAATAATAAAGCTGGTGGAGTTAAATTGGGAATGCAGGCAAGAATGGCCCAACCCAAACTGCGGTAGGTTACCAATAATAAAATAAAAATAATCACCATGGCTTGCCAAAATCCAAATAAAAGATTCAGTGAAACCGTATTGTTGATGTCGTGAATATAGGCGGCCGTTCCTCCTGTTAGGACTTGAGCCTGTGGAAATGTTTTTTGTACTAATTTTCGAATGTCTTGAACAAGGTACCACATTTTGGAACCTGGTAGATCATTCAATCGAAGAGCTAAGCGTGTGCTTCGACCATCGCTGCTTAGAAAATGTTCAACAGGACTTTTTTCAGCCATTGAAAATAAAAATAAGACTTCAGAAGCAGGAGTTCTTTGAGGTTTATTTCTTAATCCTGAAGATTGAAAAATATCTGTTAAAGATATGACGCTACCAACACCAGTTTTCTTTCGTAGATCTTTAGATAAAGTTTCTAATTGTTGAAGACGTTTTTCTTCACTCCATGGGGACTCCACAGACTTTGGCCATCGAATTTCTAATTCTAAAGGGACAATTCCCCCTAAATATTGATCGACCAAGGCTGTTGTTTTTCGCACTTGATGGTCCTTGGGAAGGTCATCAAATAATCGCGCTCTCCAGGAAAGATCTTTTCCAATCCAGGCTCCGCCTATTGTTATAAATACGAGTAACGTAAAAAAGGAGCGATGGAATTTAAATAAAAAAAATGGCCATCGAGCTTTTGCACTCATCCAGGAACGAACCTCGGGAGGATTAAAAAATGTTAGGAAGGCTGGTAAAACAAGTGCTGTATTGATCCAAGTTATAAGTAAGGCCACGCCGACGCTGAATCCAAATTCTTTGACCAAGGGGGATTCACTCAGAGTTAGAGTAAAAAAGCCTAAAGACGTCGTTAAAGCCGTTAGTAAATTCGGTCTAAAAAGCTCTATAAAAGTTTCAACTAAGGTCTGATTTTTTGAATTCAGCTCTTTTGAATATCTTTCGGTAAATCTTAAAATGGAATGCAGTGAAATAGAAATGACTGTCATTGTGATGAGTATAGGGATGGTTGTTGAAAGTACATTAAAAGAAAAGCCAAGTACAGAAATCCCCCACACACTTAAAATGTTGGTCATAAAAGCAAGGACGGAGCTTATTATGATGGGGCTCAAATTTTTAAAAATAAAAATTAAAGCCGTAAGACTTAAAAAAAATGCAATAATAATAAATTGTAAAATTTCTTGATGTAGAACTTGTTTAACGTCGCTTTGAATAGCCGGAACTCCCCCTAGGGAAATTTCAGCAAAAGAAAGATAATTTTTAGATATTGTTAAGATCTCACTTTTGGCAACTTCAATATTTTTTTGTGTTGATGGATTTAAAGTGATTAAGATATTAAGTACTTTTCCATTTTTGGATAAAAAATTGGGAGATAAAATAGCATTTGTTTTTCTTTCAAGGTTTAATTTTTGTGGCGACATATGGTCAATTAATAGACCGATACCTAGACCCTGATCCGATGGACTTGCACCCTGTAAAGTACTTAAACTTTGAACTTCTTCGACAAATTTTGATTGTTGAAGATGTATTGTTAGTTTTTTTAAAGAACTTAAATAGGGTTTGGCGGTCCAGCTTTTTGTATCATCCTTTAATTTTGCAACGATAAGTAAAGGGGAGGAGTCATTTAAATGAAATCGATTTTTAATATTTTCATTTTGTTTTAGTAAGTGATGATTTGTTGGAAAAAATTGGTCCAAATTATACTCTGTTTTAACAGAAAAAACTTCAAACACTCCAAAAATTGTTAGACTCATAAACAGAGCTAAAATTAATGCAGAAAGTAATTTTAATTTTTTTGTCAAAATTTCATTCAATTTTTTCAACATATAAAACTATCTTTCTAAAGATCCTTCTTTGCAGCTAGACTAAGATCATGGTCATAAAAAATATAAAAATATCTAAACAATTCTTACGAATTCAACATCTCTTCTTGTCGGTGATTTTTGCTAATACCTTAGTTCTTTCTGAAAAATCTTTTTCAGAATCCATTGTGGAAGCTGAATACGTGTCATTAATTCCACAAAAATATATTTTTAATGAAGTGGATCAATTTCTAAAAAAAGAACTAAAAGATATTCAATGGAGTTTACCTCTACTCGCCTTTGGTCAAAACCCACCCATTGAGCTTAAAGGTCTCCACTTTCGAATAAGTCCTCGACTTATACAAAGTTCTGTATCCCTAATTAATCCTAATGTGATGGTGATAGAGCTCACAGACAATGAAATTCAAATGCAAATCAACTCACTCGAAATCGATCATATTTATAATCAACAGGTTGGCGGAGTGAAGGCTCGTCTTCATTTGCAGGCTCGGTGTGAGGGCTTGGATTTGAAAATTATCGATTTACAATCTCAAATTAAATTTAATATGCAAGCGGTATCAAAAGATAACTTACTTCAAATTCAATCTACTGGAATTTTCGTAGATATAAAGCAACCACGAATAGAATTCTCATCATTACGATGTGAGGGTGTTCAGGGGTTTGATGATTATATTCAGCAGACAGTGAAAGAGTATTTAAGTCGTCCCGATCGAATCCATGAACTTTTAAATCAATGGGCTTTAAGCTTTTTAAATCAAAAATTACAGTCCTTGGCATTTAATTGGCAACAGACCAGAGTGTTGCTGAACTCAGATGACCTTGAAATTCAACTTAAGCCTTTTTATTTGGCACCATCATTCCAAGGAAATTGGATGAATAAAGGGCATATGGAATTTAAATTTAAGAAAAGAAACTTTCCGAATCAATTTATACCATTTTCTGCGGCGGTTCCTTTTAATAAGTCCTCTCAACCGGTACTCATGTTTCCAGATGAAGTTTTACCTCAATTGATGAAACTCTATCTTTTGCCAAAACAATGGATGACATCAGGTACAACTCAAGAGATTTCTGGGTTTAAAAAATTAATGAAGTCCCGTTGGGCACAGCTATTTGTTTGGGCTGATCTTTTAAATTTTAGTAAAAAATCTGTATTTTTCTATCGTTCAACAGTTTCAGAGGAGAGTGTTGTTTCATTAAATTCAGATGCATCTTTAAATATTAAAAATCAATTTTTAGTTTCTTTATTTGCTCCAAAAAAAGGGGAATATATTCCCTATGTAAATTTTAAAATTCCGTTTCAATCTAAAATTGATTTTAAAATATTAAATAACTCACTTCAGATTAAAACAGAAGAAACACAGTTGAAATTAAAATATCAATGGGATGAATCCTATTGTGAACTTCCTGGAACCTGTGGAAGTATTTCAAAAAGTACTTTATCTGAAGCTTTAAAAGAATTTTTAAAATCAAATCTTTTTCAAATGCCTCTGCCAGAATGGAAATTGTATAAAGATTCACAGCCGATAGTTTTGAATCAAATACTTCATGATAGCCCCAATAAAACGTTTAATTTTTATTTTGGGTCTTTTTAAAAATTAGCTTCAATGCCCAATCCAAACTTTTTATTGTTCGAAAAAGCTCCAAGAGAAGAATTTGTATTGGCCTCAATCCAATGGATGTAGGTCTTTATTTTATAAATATCATTCATACGATAAATCCATGTTAAATCCATCAATGAGCTTTTTAATTTAAGATCATGAGATATAAATAGGGTTCCTGATTGATTCTGTGATCCTAAATATTGAACTCCAAGCATTGTATTGCTTTCGAAAAAATGAGTTAAAGAATCAAGGTCATTTCCAGAAAATGTGGGATTTGTATTTGTCCACGCATATTGAAAAAGAGTGATCCACTGATGTGAAAGAGGTTTTTCAAGGGCCACTACAGTTTCATAACGAATGGGTTTTAAGTTTAAAACAGAGTCTTGAGGCTGAAACCCAGCCGATTCAATTTTGAATAAAAAACTTTGAAAATTATGAGTCATTGAAAGTCCGAGCATTTTTTGTCGGTACTCTTGAATTTGTAAAACTACGTCCGAATCAACTTGGACAATATATTCAGGTGAAATTTGAAGCAATTGACCTGTTACTATAGGGGATATCAGGGGGAGGCCCGCAACTCCATCGTAATAGTAAATTCCAAATTCAGTATTTTCTATAAATTTTTGACCACGAAAAGCGATATTATTTTTTAGAGGCGAGTCCTCTGTGTCGTTCGTGCTGGGACGATCGTAGGTGTAGTTTAAAGTTTGTGGAAGGCGAAGAATCATTTTATTTCCTTCCACAGTGGGTTGATTTGAGATGTAGATTTCTCGTGGAAGCCAGCGGCTATTTGTGCCCGGAAGTAATGCTTTGTTTGCTTTGGGAATCAGAATAAAATCAAACTCCCAACCCTCTTTTGAAAAGTTAAGTTGAACATTTAAGGCTCCCATTTTTTTTGAGTGAATGGGGTCAAAGTAGTTTTTAGTATTCACAATATCTACGGGATTAAATCCATCCGTAACCCCCCAATTAAAAAAATCAGAACCCACTTTTAGACTCCAAGGATCAAAATTCCAGCGGTAGTTCGCTTGTGAAAAATCAAAATAGAAGCGTTCTTCAGGGGAGGGGTTTTTAGGGCTCCAGTTGAGCTGAGTCTGAAGTCTTAGAGCCCCGACTTCAAAATGGGTTTCATTTTCAAGATCACTTACTTGGGGGTCTGACTTCGCTAAAGGATAATAAAAATGACGAAGTTCAAATCTTGAATCCCATTCATAGGCCAAAACATATTTTGCAGATATGATGGAGTTTAGGAAAATGAAAATTTGTAAAGCGGCTGCTCGTTTGGTAAATACCCATTTCATGAGATAAAATACTACAATAGATAGATCGAGTTTGGCGATTTAAATCTTCTGAATTTACTAGCACGCTCCGGAAACCTAGATTCAGATCGCTTAAGATATTCAAAATAAAGACTCATTGTTTTAATTCGATCTTGAACGGTAGGGTTTTGACTTAAGTAGCTGGGAATGTGTTCTTCCTTAAATATATCGTAGGCCCCAAATATAAAAATTACTTTCTGTAAATGTACAGGATTCACGTTCAAAAGCCATTCCATTTCGTTTGCTGTTACGTTTCGATCTGGATGAGTAAGGATGTTTCTGGGTACAAAAAAGGCTATTGTTTTATTGCTGTTTATCATGCTCGTAAGAATCTTTTGGGTGTGCTCTGGTTCAGAACCTAAAATCCCAAATTCTTTATAAGCATCACGACTTATTTTTGTTGTATTTAGGATCGCAGCCGAAACTTGTCTGAAATAATCTAAGCCCAGTTTATAAGTGGGGTTTAGATTATTTAAGTTTTGAAGAAAATCCTTTAGTGTAAATAAACCGCCTGAATATTTCTGTAAATGTTGAATACTATCCGAAGAAAGTCCCGAAAAATTGAGTTCTTCATTCAAGGTATTGTTGGTTAACCAATCCCTATTTATTTGACGGGTTTCATTTGCCACCGTTAAAGGGGGAAAAAGATTCTCGCACTGGTTGTTTAAGGCAATTACAGAGGACGAACTAAACCCTACAATAAGATTTGCTACTAAAGCAAAAACAACACTTTTTATGCTAGGGTTTCTTTTTATATCCATTTATTCTTTAGACTCTTTCCTGATTTTTATTTGTTAAATTTAGTGTGAATTGATATTTTGCAAAGCGTTAGTAGTCAAGCTTTAAAACCGTATCAGATTGATTGCCTCAAAATTATACGAAAAAAATATTTTTAAAATTAACACAAAAATCTAGATTTTTTGTAAATAGTGATAACCAGGGATCTATTTTTGTCTATAATTTGAGACTGTCAAAAAAGTTTTCATACTGAATTGCTGAATTTGGGCACAAATGTGGAAACAATCATTAAAAAAAATTAAGTTTTTGTCGATAAGCTTGATATGATTTCTGTAGTCACCTTACCTTTGAATGTATTTAACGATACATGGAGAAGATGAATGTTAAGATTCTTTTTAGTAAAAATTTACGTTTTTTCTTTCATTCTTATATTTTCGGGTTGCTATTATGATGTGAGTATAAAAAAAAGCAGTGATAAGGATAGTACTAGTCCCAAAGCAGCTAGTAATCTTTTAGTTTCTACTTACAGCTTATCCACAAGTAGTTCACCTGTATTAAGTTGGGATTTATGTGAAGACTTTGAATCTGGTGTAGATTCCTCAAGTTATGAAGTTCAGATTTTAAAATATTCTGACAATTCCATTGTAAAAAATTGGCAAAATTCGAATGCAGGGAGTTCTATTGGGGATTTAAATTTGTCTGTTGGCGAATCCTATTATTTTCAAGTCAGGTGTTCTGACCTAGCAGGGAATAGTTCAAGTATTGTTAATAGTAACATCTGGACAGTTCCTAATATTTTATCAATATCACCTCTAAATGCAGTTTCAATATTAACTGGAGAGACTTTTAATTTTGTTGGAATTTCTGGTGTACCAAACTATGTTTATTCGGACAGTGGTTCTGGATATCTTAATAATTCAACAGGACAATATATCGTTCCACTTAGAGTTTCTCCCGTCAGTGAAACAATTCTTGTAAACGACGAAGCCGGTCAAACAGCACAGGCACAGGTCAATGTGCAAGCTTTTCAAGAAGTCAAAAATATTTCTTCTAGTACGAATGTTACACAAGGTCGAAGTTTATCTGCATTTTTGGAATATGGTGGCGCTTTATATGCGACATCTAACAGTACAACTATTGCTGGTGTAAACACTTCTAAAGACTTTGTGGAAATATTAAAAAGTTTAGATGATGGTGTGACATGGTCTAAAGTAGGTGTTTATCAAAATAAAAGTGGAGTAGATACAAATTCTTCAAATAAGGGATTCATTTCCATTGGAAGTGACTTTTATTTTACTGGATATTCAGGAAAAAATAACTCAAATCTTCATACTTTTGTTGCTAAAAGTACAGATCAAGGCGCAACATGGACAACTGTTTATAATTCATTCTCTGATTATTCCTCTTATAGTAATGGACTTATAGATACTCAAGATGGTGCTATTCTTCTTTCATTTCAAACAAAAAGCAGTTCATTAAATGAAAGTAAAGCATTTATTTACAAGTGTAATTTAATAACATGGATTTGCAGTGAAAAATTTAGTTACATTTCTGATTTTTATGCCAGTTTAACAGATTTTAAAAAGGACAATACTGGTGCTATATATATTGCTGGACGTAAACATTTCTCTATGCCCGCAGGTTTAGATGCTGCTCAGTTTCTTAAATCAACTGATCAAGGAGAAAATTGGATAATATTAAACGATACTCTAGACGGTTTTGATTATCCTAATGATATTGTTGTC
>DAIRER010000026.1:0-10889 GCA_036795495.1 Pseudobdellovibrionaceae bacterium
CAAAGGGAAAAGATTAAGTGGGAAATGACCCAAGGGGTTTTGCATATTATAAAAAAAATATTCCCTTTTATAATATACATCACTTTCACTAAAAACTGGATAACTTATAAAAGTAAACGCATCTTTACGGATTTACGGATGCGACTCACCTATGGACTTTCTCATATTGGGCCCCAGCTTTTAGAATCACTGAAAGAAAATGGGCCCCTGATTCTTCAAAAAATAAAAAAACCTATTAGCGCCTTTACTTCTTTAAAAAGCTCCGAAAAAATGTCTATTTTTGGTTTTTTGATATTCACCATAGCATCCATTTCAGCCATGATTTGGGTCCTAAAGGCCGATCTTCTTAAAGAAAAAGCCGATCCGTTTTTATTATCTATGGAAGAATGGAGTTCTGAAAAATACGTTTATGATTCTAAAGAAAACATGGAAAGCTTTTATTCCTCTTCTCGAGTGTCAGAAAATGTTTTATCCTTTCCAAAAATTATTGCCAATATCAAAGCCTCTCGGAGTTCTGAGTCCAACCCAATGATCGCCACTGAAATGTTCTTTGAAGGTTTTTCTCCAGAAGTCATGTTGGAACTCAAAGATCGTGAAGCAGAAGTGAAAGATGTCATCATAAATATGGCAAGCACCATGGATTATGATACTTTGACCACTATCGAAGGAAAACAAGCCATGCTTGAAAAGCTTCAACAAAAAGTCAATGCCATCCTCACGCAGGGTCAAATCCGCAAAATATATTTAAAAAATTTCATCATCAAACCTTAAATTTTTTAGGATCAATCTCGTAATACTTTAATCGATCATGAAGCGTGGACTTGGGTATTCCTAAATCCACAGCTGTTTTTCTCTGGTTTCCACGATTTGCAGTTAAATGCTTTACAATCAACTGCCGTTCTATTTCTTTGATCACAGGAAGATTTACACCAAATGACTCCGTCGAGACATTGAATTTTTTTTTGATTGATTCTTCTCTTTCTTTATCTTCTGGATCTTCTTTTTCTATAAGCCGATCCACATGCTCTGGCAAAATACGCTGCCTTGGAAAAAAGGCAGCGGCACGAGAAACTGCATTTTTTACCTCTCTAATATTTCCAGGCCAAGTGTGATTTCGTAATTTAACAATAGCATCATAGGAAAAACACACGCGTTGTTCTTTTGAGAATTCATAAAGCAAATGTTCAAAATCTTCCATTCTTTGATTTAAGGCCGGGACCTCAATACAAATCACATTCAATCGAAAGTACAAATCCCAACGAAAAGCATTTTCATAAATTTTTAATTTTAAATTTTGGTGTGTTGCCGCCACAATGCGCACATCGGTTTTCAGAGTCTTGTCACTGCCGATGGGACGAATTTCTTGATTCTCGATGGCACGTAATAATTTGGCTTGTAAAGGATAAGGCAAATCCCCAATCTCATCTAAAAATAAAGTCCCTCCTCGAGCCGCTTCAAAGGCCCCTTTTCGATCTGAGATTGCACCTGTAAAACTTCCTTTAATATGACCAAAAAGTTCACTTTCAACCAGCGTTTCTGTTAATGCAGAACAATTGACACTGACAAATGGACCCTCTTTTCTCGAACTACTTTGATGAATGGCATTAGCCAAAACATCTTTTCCGGTTCCCGAAGGACCTAATAATAATATCGGAAAATTGGTTTTCGAGGCTTGATTTAAACTTTGTAAAATAGAATTCCATGATTGATTTTTACTTTTTAATAAAAAATCTATAGGGATAAATTCTAATTCTTTAACATACATAAATTCTTCTCTCCCAAAGTGGATAAGATCCCCATCTTGAAGCGAACTTTCTGCAACTTTATTTTGATTTACATAGGTGCCTTGTTCGGTTCTCAAGTCGCGAATGACCATCCCCTGAGGTTGAATTTCTATTCGCGAGTGACGTTCTTCAATTCCCTCACCTAAAAGACGCAACGTAGCCCCTTCACTGGATCCAATAATATTAAATTCGTTGAGTTTATGAAATGCACCCTCTTGATTCATTGATTTGAGATACCCTAGTTCCATATTTTTCCTCTGCTGTGAGCCCCCCAGCTCGTTAAAGTTGTTTAGTTGAAAATCAAAATAATCTTCAACAAGAAAGCCCTCTAACAAAGAACATGCCAAAATAATCAGCATATAACTTGAGTTTCATAAAATTAAAGAATAAAACTGTTCCCAATCTTAGGAATGAAGTCCTAAAGTAAAGAAATCAAATGGAAATATAAAATGAAAATAAAATCTAATCATGTGTCCTTTATAAAGAGTGCGACGTTACCAACTCAATTTCCTCCATCAAAAAAATCCGAAATTGGAATCGTTGGACGGTCGAATGCCGGAAAATCTTCATTGATCAATTTACTAGCGGGAAAAGATATCGCCAAAGTCAGTAAAAAACCCGGAAAAACAGCTCTTCTTAATTTTTTCGCCTTTGGAGATTCATTTATTTTAACCGACATGCCTGGTTATGGATTTGCCAATCGATCCAAAGCAGAAATTACTCTTTGGAAAGAAATGATTGAAAATTATTTGCTCCTTAGAGAAAATTTAACAGGTTTATTACTCATAATGGACAGTCGCCGGCCCTGGAGCGCCGAAGAAGAACTTATTAAATCCTATTGTGAAAGTAGAAATCTTCCCTTTGCTATCATATTAACAAAATCTGATAAATTAACTTATTCTGAATCTCTTAAAATTAAAAAAGAAATTTCTAAAGATTCGCAAGTCGATTTTATTTTTTTAGTTTCAAATCTTAAGAAAAAAGGTCATGATGAAATTGAAGAATTTATTTTTAAAAACTGGGTATAATATTGGGAATAACATATGGACAAAGTGATTGGAGTCATCCCCGCACGCTATGGATCAACGCGCTTTCCTGGTAAGCCTCTGCATCCTATTTTAGGTCGCCCCATGATCGCATGGACCATCGAAGGTGCTTTAAAAAGTCAAAAATTGAATCAACTCATTGTGGCAACCGATGATCTTCGAATTTTTGATTATGTAAACTCATTAAAAAAAACTCAACCCAAAGTGGATGTCCTTATGACACCAGAGTCCTTAGTTTCTGGAACAGATCGCGTGTTTCATGCCCTGCGTGAGAAAGCCTGCGACCTTGTTGTCAATATCCAAGGCGATGAACCTTTAATTGAGGGAAAACTTATTGATCAACTGGTAGAGTCCTTACAACGGGCTGAAGATTGTATGATGGCCAGCGTGTGTCATCCCCTAGATATTATGGATCTTAAAAATCCGGATATCGTAAAAGTGATTGAGAACCAACACCAAGAGGCCATTTATTTTAGTCGGTTACCCATCCCTTTTTCAAAAACCTCAATGAATCCGCAAAATCATGTCGTATTTCGACATATAGGAATTTACGCATTTCGAAAATCTTTTTTAGAAAAATTTTGCACAAGCCCCCAGGCAGAACTTGAACTTGCGGAAAATCTAGAGCAGCTAAGAGCGCTTTATTTAGGAGCTAAAATAAAAATGACACATGTCGATCAATACACGCAAGGGGTGGACCGACCCGAAGATATTTTGCGCGTAGAGAAGATCCTTCTCGATCGAAAGCTATAGACCCTCTCTGTATTCTTTGCTATAAACTTTTGGTTAAACATTTAATAGATCTTATAGAATATGGAAAGAATGAAACTCATGGCTAAAAAACTCATGACTAAAAAAGGGCTGGCCAAAAATCGTAAAACGAATACTCCTCGCTATATCTTTATAACAGGTGGAGTCGTTTCATCTATTGGCAAAGGCCTTACAGCCGCTAGCCTTGGAGCACTTCTTGAAGCCCGCAATATTAAAGTCAATATCATGAAGTTCGACCCCTACCTCAACGTAGACCCGGGCACAATGTCCCCGCTTCAACATGGTGAAGTTTACGTCACCCAGGATGGTGCAGAAACGGATTTAGATCTAGGACACTACGAGCGGTTCACTCATTCTACGATGTTTAGAACCAATAGCGTTTCTGCCGGTCAAATTTATGATTCTGTTTTAAACCGTGAACGTAAGGGTGATTATCTTGGTGGTACAGTTCAAGTGATTCCCCATATCACTGATGAAATCAAAAGCCGCGTTTATGAGGTTTCACGAAAAAGCGAAGTCTTGATTGTTGAAATTGGAGGAACTGTCGGCGATATTGAAGGGCAACCATTCCTTGAAGCCATACGTCAATTGCGTAATGAGGTTGGAATCAATAATTCGTTATTAATTCATGTCACCTATGTCCCCTATATTGCCGCCGCTGGAGAATTGAAAAGCAAACCCACGCAGCATTCTGTAAAAGAACTGCGAGAAATTGGATTGCAGGCTGACTTTTTAGTGTGTCGTTCAGAGAAAAAAATTGATCAAAATTTAAAAAATAAAATTGCTTTATTTTGTTCTGTAAAGCCTGCCCATGTCATTAATGCTCAAGATTCAAAAACGATCTATGAAGTCCCCCTCGCTCTCCATTTAGAAAAATTGGATGATTTGGTTGTGCAGGAATTGCGACTCAAAAATAAAAAAACCAGTCAAAAACCCAACTTAAAGGGCTGGAAAACTCTTGTCCGCACCTTGCAAAACCCAAAACATCAGGTTCGTATTGGTGTCGTTGGTAAATATGTAGACCTTAAGGAATCTTATAAATCCCTCCATGAAGCCCTAGTGCATGGAGGAGTCGCGAACTCAAGCTCTGTTGAAATCGTTTATGTGGATTCTGAAAAACTGAGTGATTCAAACGTTGCTGCGGCCTTAGCCAACGTGAATGGAATTCTTGTTCCTGGTGGTTTCGGACATCGTGGCCGTGAAGGAAAAATTGCTGCTATTAAATACGCCCGAGAGAATCAGATTCCTTTTTATGGAATTTGCTTTGGCATGCAACTGGCCGCCATCGAGTTTGCTCGCAACGTTTGCGGTGTTAAAGATGCCACAAGCCGCGAATTTGAAAGCGTAGAAAAGAAAAGTAAAAATTATATCATTGATTTTATGACGGAACAAAAAAAGATCACTCAAAAGGGCGGAACCATGCGCTTAGGTTCTTTCTCTTGCAGTTTAAAACAAAATTCACTCACTGCAAAACTCTATCAAACTTCAAAAATCTTCGAACGCCATCGTCACCGCCTAGAATTTAATAATGAATACAAATCCTTATTAGAAAAAAACGGCTTCGAAGCTGTTGGAATTTGCAAAGAAAGAAACTTGGTAGAAATTTTAGAACTAAAAAATCACCCTTGGTTTATTGGAGTTCAATTTCATCCCGAGTTTCAATCTCAGCCCTTAAAGCCACACCCCCTATTTAAAGGATTTATTTCAGCATCCTTAAAATACAAAAGGAACGCACCATGAGTACCTCCGCATCAAACTCCACAAAAAATGTGAATCCCCAAAGGATTAAAGATCAGGCTCTTCGTGTTTTTAATATCGAATCCAAAGCCATTCTGGATTTAAAAGATCGAATTGATGAACATTTTCTAAAAGCAGTCCATCTTATTACTCAAGGAGAAGGTAAATTAATTGTTACGGGGATTGGAAAGTCCGGGCAAATCGGTCGTAAGATTGCCAGCACCTTTTCTTCAACAGGCACTCCCTCTGTTTTTCTTCACCCTGCTGAAAGCCTACATGGCGATCTAGGCGTTGTCGGAAAAAAAGATATCGTACTTGCGATTAGCTATGGTGGTGAATCGGCTGAGTTTAATGGAATACTCAATTACTGTGCCCGCCATGGAATTCCTGTCATTGCCATGACCGGAAAACCAAATTCTACTCTGGCTCGCTCTGCTCAATATCTATTGAATGTCAGTGTTTCTGAAGAAGCTTGCCCCTTGGGGCTTGCCCCCACCGCCAGCAGTACTGCCAGTTTAGCTATGGGCGATGCTCTGGCTATGGCTGTTTTAAATGAAAAAGGCTTTCAAGCCGAAGAGTTTGCTGAATATCATCCCGGTGGCAGCTTAGGATTTAAACTTCTCACTCGAGTCAAAGATGTTATGCACCAAGGGGAATCCTTACCTCTTGTTTCTGTGGAATCTTCTATCAAAGATATTTTAGGAATTATGACTCAAAAAAATGTGCGGGGAGTGGCTGGAGTTGTTGATCTCAATGAAAACCTTATCGGTGTCATTACAGATGGAGATATTCGACGCCGCCTTCAAAAGCACACAGATCCTTTAAATGGAAGCGCTAAAGATATTATGACACTTTCTCCACGAACCATTGACGCTAATGAATTGGCCGAAAAAGCTCTTTTTATTATGGAGCAGTTTAAAATTTTAATGTTGTTTGTTGTGGATCAAAATTCAGAAAAACCTCAAAACCCTGTGGGCATGATCCATATCCATGATATGCTTCAGGCAAAACTTCGTTAATTTTTTATGTTGAAAAATTCAGATCCTAAAAATTTGGCTCATAATATTTTAAAATTATCAGATTTTTTTATTGAAAATCCTGCCTCCGAAACCCCATGGAATGAGCCATGGGCGCAAGAAGCCTATTTAAATTATTTTCATCCATTAAATCTTGAAAGAATCACTTCTGTTTTTCAAGAGGCTACCTCTTTAGGATTTTTCAAAGATTTAGATCATTTTATTGATTTTGGAGCAGGCCTTGGCGCCGCAACCCAAGCCTTTTTAAATTTAGAACCCAGTCCGTCCATCGCCTCCACATTAACCAGTCCAACGCTTCCCTCTATGCATATGGTACTGATTGAAAAAAGCCAACAGGCTCAAGATCTTGCCAAAAAAATGTTTCCCCCCAATGTAAAATTAAATTGGCATCAACAAATACCAGACACTCTTAAAAAGAAATCCTCCAACAAATCCGTCTTTGTTTTTTCCTATTCATTCACAGAAATTGAAACCCTCCCCAAAGAGGCCCTTCTGGCGGAGGCCTTGGTTTTTTTAGAGCCTTCAACTCGCCAAGATGGCAGAAACCTTATGAGTTTAAGGTCACAGCTAATTCAAAAGGGATTTTATATTTGGGCGCCCTGTGTTCATCAAAACGACTGTCCTTTACTCACACAATCAAAATCAGACTGGTGCCACCATCGGATAAAATACGAGGCTCCTCAAGCCTTTCGATCCATTGAAGAATATCTCCCGATGAAAAATAAAACTTTAACTTATAGTTATTTACTTGCCCGAAAAACCCAACCTCCAGAACATCTTAAATCTAAAACTCGAGTTATTGGAGATATCTTGGATGAAAAAGGTAAAACACGCGTGGCAATTTGCAAAGGATCGGAGCGAGAATATTTATCCTGGCTCAAAAGAAACAAAGCCCCCTTTGAAATTCAACGCGGTCAGTTGATTGAACTTCCAACTCAACTTGAAAAAAAAGGCAATGAGTTGCGAATAGTCTCTTGTCCTTAATTTAAGAATTTTGTCCGAGTTCTAAGACAAATTTAAACTTTTTCGTATTCTTTTTTCTTCTAGAGTACATAAATTCATTCTGAGCATGGTCCAACCTTTGCAATATTCCCCGGAGTCAACCAACCCAAAGGGGAAACAATGTTTTTCAAATTTAAAATCATACTACAAACCCTCCTACTTCTGATGAGTCTTCCTTCCTTTTCAGCCCTTGCACCTTGCCCAAATAGTTCTATGGCTCAAAAATTTATTAAAGAGCTCAAGCCCTTTGAAGGCCGATTCAATCTGGGCTCCTGTCAAATTGAACTTCATGTGTGCACCCCTTCGCCAATAAAACCCATGGATTTAAAATCAAATCCATTAGAAACAAATCATCAAGTTGCCGACTTACTGATCATAAAAAACAAAAAACATGTACATCTTCCTTTATTTATCATGCCGTATTCAACCGATAAATATTATGATTGGGAGTTTAAATTAGGCCGAGCACTCTACTATAGATCCTCAGACCAACATTGGGATCCCTATACCGGTTCTTATGAATTTTTAAGCACATGGATTGTTAAAACGGGCGATCGCTCACAAATTGAATATATCGAAGTCAATACAGATCAAGATTATCAAGGCTCACTACAAAGAAAATTTGTTTGTGGAACAGACCGTGAACTCGAAAAAACATTTAATCATAACAACTTAAACAACCCTATTTTTTAAATACTAACTTTTTAGAAGGAGAAAACAATGATAAAACCATTCCTACTCACACTATCCGCAATCAGCTCAATAGCTGGACCGGCTTTTTCAAATACTGTGGGTCAAATGCCAACCCTAAAACCAAATGCTTGTGGATTTTCTGTTAAAACACCCGCCGGCTTAACCAATCGAATCTATTTTAGTCGTGACTGCCAAACAATTTATGTTACCCCACGCGAGGTTGGAAAACTGAGTTTTTCAAATCCCCTTAAAACAGGAAGTGCCACTCCTGAAATCTGCCAAGCTGTCAAAAAAAGAGAAACACGCTTAAAATACTTAAGTGATCTTATGGATCTTACAGAAGAAAAAACAGCAAAACTTCGAGATAAATATGAGGACGCTAGCCCCGAGCAAGCTCTAAGAATTGAAAAGCTAATGTCGCTTTATGAGAATGACACTACTAAATTTCGTAAAGAGCTTGAAAAAGGATGGGATCCCTTTGATAAGTGGCCAGCCGCACGCATTCAAGTCTTTTTTGAAACAGGCCTTCAACAGGATGTAGATCTTTTTAGAGAAGAAAATAAAGGTTTAACTGGAATAAGCATTCAGGCAGCTCCCATTTCAGATGGAGCTATTTATTTCACTCCCTCTAAAAATCCTTCCAGTACCTATACGGGCGTTCTCTCCATCGAAGTTCCCGGAAAAAAAATACAAAGCAATAGCGCGGGATCCATTGAACTCAATAGTGTCTATATGAATGGTGGCATCTCTGGACTTGCAGAGCTTTCAGTCCCCATGGTCTGTGATCTTTTATCAAATCCGAACGATATAACAAAAACAGATTTTTCACCATTGATTGTTGGAAACTATGTTTATCAAATCAATGCAGAAGTCGGGCATAGAATTTCAGCAAGTGCAAGTATTACGGCTGAAGAGCTTGGTAAATTTGTAGATAAAGAAATTATAAAAACAAAATTCACACGTCAAGAATTAATAAACCAGGTCTATACGGGAAGTCTCTCCAGCCAACTTCAAATCAGCATTGATGATGGAGGTTCAACTCAAATTGGGCGAGGCGGCCAGATTTTTAAAGAAAATGAAGAGGGAAAGTCTTTATCTTCACTCGTCTTGGCAAAAGTTTTATCAACATTTTTTAATAATATTGAAGCTAAACTTTTAAAATTAGAAATTATTGAAAAAATTGAAACACCTACACTTAAGGACATGGAGCCTGGTTCAGAAACAGTTCAAAGTGGTACCATTCAAGTATGTCAATCCAACAGCTCTTTATTTGGGTTAATTAAAAGTAATCACTGTCGACAACAGGTTATTTATAGAACCTTAAATTATGCAGGTAAAAGCTCAGGTAGAAGCAATATTGTAGACAATCAAAGTATGAACTACAGAATTGATATTCTTGAAAAAGAAAGTATCCCCGTAATTCACACTATGACTTTTGGCAAAAACAATTAATAAGGAAAATTTTATGAAAACAAATCTTATATTTCTAACTTGTTTACTATTAACAAATCAGGCCTTTTCACAAACAAAAAACTCTGATGAATATTTTCGACAGTCGAACCGATGGCAAACTATTAACGCTCAAGTCCAAAATGAAAACCTCCTTTTAAATGCTTCATTTTACAAACTTCCCAATGGGAATATTCGTTTAAATAGAGTTTCAAAGTTAAACCTCACAAATACTGAAATTCTTTTTAATTATAAAGATACTCTTACTGAACGAGAAATTGCAAAAATTTGCAAACAAGAATGGAGTGATTTTAAAAAACCAGAATCAATCCAATTGAAGATTCAAACTCAATCTTTTGATTCTTTAGAAAAAGTATCTGAAATCAACAGTGGATCTACAGTTTCTGTAAAAAAAATTGATAACCCCATTTTGAATTCAAAAATCATAAAATTTAAATTACCTGAGAGTGATCAAAATCAAAGCTTACTTCGCTTTTCTTCGGCTCAAAATCATAAAGACAAAGTTGGCATGGTGCCTCAGGTATATCTAAACCAAGTTGTTAATTATTTAAATAATCAAATTCAAAATATGGATTTACAACTGTTTCAAAATCAAGAAATTGTCCTTGATTTGACTCCGTACTGGGGATTTGCCTGTGACTTAGCGATGGACACTAAATTACCTTTATTTTTACAGTCTGCACTGACTTATGATGCACCTGTTGTTAAATTTAAATCTTGGCTATCAATGAAGGATTATTCAAATATTTCCACTGAAGTTCTTCAAAGTGAAATTTCAGTTCAAAGCTTAGAAGATTTTAACAATAAAACAAATATTGTGAACTTAGCAGTTAATTTAGCAATAAGTTTAGAAAAAAATAATCTTCTTCAAATAGCAAAAGCTTCACCCCAAAGGCTAATGAATCTTTACTCAAGTCTAGAACAAGCCCTCATCTTAAATACAAAGGATTCCATGTCATCTATTGAACGAACTGCTAGTTTTGAAAAATTATATCAATCCACTTTTGAACTCAGCAAACCAGCAAGCCTCAATCAAACCGATACAGTGTCCGCTTACGTAAAACAGCCTAAATTTTCTATTAAAACTGAAAAATCTCAAAAAAGTGAGGAGTAAAAATTATGTCTCTATTTAATCATCGAAATCCAATACTAACTTTTCTAACACTAACAACTCTGAGTGCCTTATCCTTTGCAGGGCCAATTCTTTCTGACACCTGTGGTGGAATTTCAAAACAAATACGAACTCCTAAAAATGCAGGATCCTTTTTTATGGATAAAGACTGCTCAAAAGCTTATATTTTGCCTCCCCCAAAAGGCTCAATGGAGGTTGTCTCTGTTATGGCCTCTGC
>DAIRER010000027.1:0-10887 GCA_036795495.1 Pseudobdellovibrionaceae bacterium
CGATAGCCAGTAAAAAAACATGCACTTGTGTTAATGCTTTTATAAAATCAGGACTTCTAAAACGCTCTGGAGTCACAAAAAGCAATTGCAGTTGACTGAGGTTATTTAAACGTCTTTCTCGCTCTTCTTTAGAAAGGGAAGAATTTATAAATGTGGCACGAATCCCAAGTTCTTTTGCTTTTTCCGTTTGATCAGACATCAAAGCAATCAAAGGACTTAGTACCAACACCAAATACCCTGGTTTCTGATTCAGCAGGGCCGGAAATTGATAGGTAAGACTTTTGCCTCCGCCCGTAGGCATTAAAGCCAAAACGCTTTTTCCATCCATAACAAGCGAAAGGATTTGTTTTTGCTCGCCTTGAAATTTTTTATAGGGAAAATGAGCGATCAATTGTTTTTCTAAATCTTGAATTTCAGGCTTTAAATTTAGAATTTCAGGCCGTAAATTTTGGTCTGTCTTTAAATTTTGGTTGGTCTTTAATTTTTGACCTGTCTTTTTATTTGAATCTGTCATCTTTTTTAATTCTCTCTTACTTTTGAGGTTTATAACCTTATTTTAAACAGCGCACAACGACTCTAAGATCAAAAGATTCTTTTTTGCACTTTCCCAAAATTAATGTTAGCTGTGGTGGCTTCGATTTAAATTCAAGTTTTTTTACAAAAAAGGATACAAAATGTCGAAAAAATGGAACATCAATACCGTTAGAAATATTGGAATCTCTGCCCACATTGACTCGGGAAAAACGACTCTCTCAGAGCGCATCCTGTTTTATGGAGGACGCATTCATGCTATTCATGAGGTTCGCGGTAAAGATGGAGTGGGAGCCACCATGGACTCCATGGATTTAGAAAGAGAAAAAGGAATCACCATTCAATCGGCGGCCACTCAGGTGCATTGGAATGACTATACAATCAATCTTATCGATACACCCGGACACGTGGATTTTACAGTTGAAGTGGAACGTTCTTTAAGAGTCCTTGACGGAGCGATCCTGGTTCTTTGCGGTGTGGCCGGTGTGCAATCACAATCGATCACTGTGGATCGACAAATGAAACGATATAGTGTTCCTCGTTTAGCCTTTGTCAATAAATTGGATCGCCAAGGTGCCAATCCATTTCGTGTTAAAGATGCTCTTTTAGAAAAATTAAGACTCAATGCCGTTATGGCTCAGATCCCAATTGGCCTTGAAGATCAACACAAAGGTATTGTGGATTTAATTACAATGAAAGCCTTTATCAATGAAGGCGCCAATGGAGAAACAGTTTCTGAGCAAGAGATCCCGGCAGACCTTGTGGCTCAAGCCAAAGAATACCGTCATATTCTTATCGGAAAACTAGCTGACATAGATGACAGTATTGCAGAAAAATTTCTTATGGAAGAAGAGCCTTCCGTAGAAGAAATGAGAGCCGCAATTCGTAAAGGTGTTATTGCCTTAAAACTTTGCCCCGTATTTTGTGGATCCGCCTTTAAAAATAAAGGTGTTCAAAAGTTATTAGATGCTGTGACTCTTTATTTGCCAACTCCAGAAGAGAAAAAGGAACACGCTTTAGATCTTGATAAAGGCGAAGAAAAAGTTGAGCTATTTCCTGATAACGAAAAGCCTCTTGTCGCTTTAGCTTTTAAACTTCAAGAAACACAATTTGGTCAATTGACTTATATGAGAGTTTATCAAGGAACTCTAAAAAAAGGTGAATTTGCGACCAATACGACAACTGGAAAACAAATTAAAATTCCACGACTCGTCCGAATGCACTCTGATAAAATGGAAGATATCGATGCCTCCTATGCTGGAGACATTGTTGCTACTTTTGGTGTGGACTGCGCCTCTGGAGATACTTTTTCTGATGGTCGCGTAAACTACGCCATGCAATCTATGCATGTCCCTGATGCCGTGATTTCTTTAGCGATTGCTCCAAAAGACAAACAAGGTGCAAATAACTTTTCAAAGGCTTTACAAAAATTTAAAAAAGAAGACCCTACATTTCGAGTTCATCGTGACGAAGAGTCTGCTGAAACCATCATTTCTGGAATGGGTGAACTTCACTTAGATATTTACATTGAACGTATGAAGCGAGAATTTAACTGTGAAGTGATCGTCGGACAACCGCAGGTTGCTTATAGAGAAGCTATTTCCATACGTGCAGATTATGATTACACTCATAAAAAACAAACGGGTGGTTCGGGTCAATTTGCAAAAGTGGTAGGAGCTATTGAGCCTCTTCCATTAAACTCTGAAGAGAACTTTATATTTGAAAATAAAGTTGTGGGCGGAAGAATTCCTAAAGAATTTATACCTGCTGTTGAAGAAGGTTTCGAAGAGCAGTCTAAAAAAGGGACTCTGATTGGGTTTCCAATTGTGGGCTTAAAAGTAGAACTTTCTGATGGTCAATACCATGATGTCGATTCGTCTTATATGGCATTTAAAATTGCCTCGATGGCAGCGATGCGAGAAGTTTACCAAAAAGCAAAACCTGTTATTCTTGAGCCTATTATGAAACTAGAGACCACAGTTCCTGAAGAGTACCAAGGACCGGCAACCGGACAAATCAATCAGCGTCGTGGAGTTATTGTTGGAACAAATTCCTTTGAAGGAAATAGCGTTATCGAAGCTGAAGTGCCACTATCTGAAATGTTTGGATATTCGACAGATTTACGCTCAGCAACAAAAGGTAAGGGAGAATTTACGATGGAATTTGCTAAATACGCAGCAGTTCCTCGCAATATTCAAGAAGACCTGTGCAAAAAATATGCAGAAAAGAGAGCCGCTGAGCAAAAATAGATTTCACTTGTCGATCTTGTCATCATGAAAGAAGCTGAGTTGTGACAGAAATTCTTATTCTTTTATTTTTGACCCTGGCAGGTTCTTTTATGTGTTCCTTACTTGAGGCTGTTTTACTTTCAGTTTCACCAGCTTTTATTGGTATTCTTGTAAAAGAGAAAAGAAAAAGTGGTATTATCCTTGAGCACCTTAAGGATAATATCCAAAAACCGCTTTCGGCGATTTTAACCTTAAATACGGCGGCAAACACCCTAGGATCTGCGGCTATTGCTTATCATATACAAATGGTTTTTGGAGATAAAGTAATCACCATTGCCTCCATTGGCTTAACTCTAGCTATACTTATTTTTTCTGAAATTATACCTAAAAGTATAGGTGCTTCTCATTGGAAACTTATTGCACCTACTGCGGCTTATATCATTCAGGCACTTGTTATCCTACTTTATCCCTTTGTTTTTCTTTTTGAAAAGCTTGGGAAAGTTTTTAAATCTAAAGGAGAAGACGAACCCGAAATCTCAAGAGAAGAAGTCCTCATGACCGCGGAGATCAGCGCCGAAGAAGGTTCTATTCACAAAAAAGAACATTCTGTAATTAAGAACCTTCTGATGTTAGATAAAATTTATGTGTCTGACATCATGACCCCACGATCAGTCATGTTTGCACTTGAGGACACGATGACCGTTGAAGAAGTCTTTAATACATTTAAGCCCATTCGATTTTCTCGCATTCCAGTTTACAATAAAAGTTTGGATAATATTTTAGGCCTTACTTATCGTTATAAAATACATGATGCCGTTTCTCATGATCAGCATCAGAAACTGATCAAAGAGTTAACAACACCGATATCTTCAGTTTCAGATCGAATGACAGTTCAGCAAGTGATTGATTATTTTATTAAAGAAAAAGAACATATTTCTTTAGCTTTAGATGAATATGGAGTTATCACTGGAATTGTAACTTTAGAAGATGCCATTGAAACCCTTTTAGGTGTAGAGATTGTTGACGAGTTGGATAGCGTAGAAGATATGCGTAAATATGCCCTTGACCAATGGCAATTGCATAAACAAAAATCACGCCGAACTTAGAAAACAAATAGAAAATCATAGAAATATAAGGAATTTGAAATGACACGTTTTGAACTGGCTCGAAAAATCCACGAACTCTCCTACCTTAAAGGAAACTTTAAGCTTCGCTCTGGGCAAACTTCTACAGAGTATTTTGATAAATACCGTTTTGAATCTCAACCTTTAGTTTTGCAAGAAATTGCAAAACATCTTGCCCCTATGATTCCCCAGGGCACGGAACTTCTAGCAGGGCTTGAAATGGGAGGAATTCCGGTAGCAACAGCCTTATCCTTAGCCACAGGTATCCCTTGTGTATTTGTTCGTAAAACAGCAAAAGAATATGGCACATGTCAATTTGCTGAGGGTGCCGATATTTCAGAAAAAAAATTACTTGTGATCGAAGATGTTATTACAACCGGAGGGCAAGTTCTTGAATCCACACAGGCCTTAAGAAACTCTGGAGCCCTTATTTCAAGTGTTCTTTGTGTGATCTATAGAGGCCCAGAAAATGAAAACCCACTTGCTGCAGGCAACTTAAACTTACAGGCTCTCTTTTCTAAAAAAGAACTTTTAGCAAATTAGATCCCATCAAGTTGGTATTTTTGAATTAATTTTTTTAATGTGCCTTCTTTTTTAAGTTTATTCATTCCTTGAGTGATTATTTCACTGACTTTTTTTGCATCAGAAAATTTTGGACTAAATGCTATATATACTTTCTGAGGAACCATGTTGGGTGAACCAATGACTTTAAAATCTTCTTTATTCAATTTATTTTTATTCAGAAAATCATAAAAAACTGCAGGATTTTCAATAAAAGCCCCTATACGACGGGCTTTTAACATTTTTACCAATTGATTTAAGCCATCATCACCGGTGACTTGAGTAATCCAAGATTTTTTTTCCTTCATCAAAGAACTTGTTTTCTCATCATAAGCATAATCTGCAATTACTCCCAATCCTTTTTCTTGAAAAGACTCATGAGATTGATAAACAAGCGGACTGTCTTTCAAAACAAAAAAACTATACTTAACTAGCGATTGATGTTCTTTTGGAAAAATAAAATCAGGAGCATCACTCTGAGCGGCACCAGCAATGGCATCATATTTTCCCATTCGAGTGTCTTCTATGGCTCTAGACCAATTGAGTAACTTATAATCCAAAACATACCCTTCAGGTTCAAGAATTTTTTGAGACAGCTCAATTATAATACCAGGATTTTCACTAGACTCTTCACAGGTGTAGGGGCACCAAAGATCACTGCGAACTTGAATAACTTTTTTGGGAATATTTTTTGTTTTAGCTACAGTATTGGCACCTGAAAACAATAGTAACACTATTGGTAAATACAAAAAGTGTTTAAACTTTATTACCGACATAAACATTAACCAGCCTTTCTATCTTCAATATATTTTGGAAGTTTAATACAAAATTGTGTATTTTTTGATTCTTCTACATATATAAGCTCACCACCATGATCCTTAACAATCCCCATAGAAATACTTAAACCTAATCCAGTCCCTTTACCTATTTCTTTTGTCGTAAAAAATGGATTCATCATTTTTTCACGAATTTCTTTTGAAATTCCAAAACCACTATCGGTTACAAAAATATACAAAAATAGATCTTGGTTTTTGCAAGATATTTCGATCCATCGCTCCGGTAAATTCTCGATAGCATCCGAAGCATTATTAATTAAATTCATAATCACCTGTGAAAGTTGAATTTCACGTCCATACACAAAACGATCCGTATCTTGACAGTTAAATTTTAAACTAATGTCACGAGATTGTAATCGTCTCGTTGCTAAATCATTAATAACTTCAAAAAGTTTACTCATTTCAAAGGGCAACATTTTGTCTTGACTGCCATCCCGAGCAAAAGATCTAAGTCCATTTATTATTTTCCCAATGCGTTCGACCATCGATATAATTTTGCTCGTGCTTTTTTCAACTTTTTCAATGTTATTTTCAGCAATGGCTTTGTTAATAATTTGAGCATTCCCTTGTATAACTGCTAACGGATTGTTAATTTCATGGGCCACATTTCCTGCAAACTCTCCTAAAGTAGCTAGCCTTGAAGCCTGAATCAGTAGAGATTTTTGTAGATCTGTTTCTTGAGTTCTCTGCTCAACCAATTTTTCTAAATTTACATTGTAGTCTCTTAGCTCTTTATCACGGCGCTCAATCTCATCAAACATTTGATTATAGGCCTTTGCAAGAACTAAGAACTCGTAATCTAAGTTTTCATCAATTCTTGTTCTTAAATTTCCGTTCAAAAGGCCTATTGCTGATTTCTTTAATACTCTTAATGGTTTTGACAACAATCTTCGAAGGACGACATAACTTAAAAAGGACACAATGATATTTACGAAAAAAAATATTATAGTGGTGAGTTGCACTATCTTAAAAAAATTATTTTTAAATTGAGACGAATCTGCCCAAACTGTCACTTCACCGATATTTTCATTATTATAAACAATAGGCTTGGATTTTTGAGAACTTTTCTCATTATTTTCTTTATTGTAAGTTTCATTGTTTTTATAATATACAACTTTTTTTTCAGAATCTAAGACTTGAACTGCAACGATATCAATATCCTCAACACGTTCTAATAGAGAGTCCCCCGTAGACTTTATAGAGGCATTATTGAATGTCCAAAGTGCAGAGGATAAAGATATTGCAACCAGCTCAGTCTCTCTTTCAACTTGTTTCTGTACGATTGATTTTGTTAATTCAGAGAGTTGAAAATATATAAAATAAGTCATACCAAAGGAGCTCATAACGATTAAAATCATTATGTAAATCGAAATTTTTATTGATAAACTTCCGAATTTCAAAGGCACTCTCTTTTTTTGAGTTATTTTAACAACTTATTTATCGGATTTATTAAATAAAAGTTAAGAATATTTCATATGCTTTTATATGTTTTTATATGCTTTGAATAGGTAGTTCTATGACAAAAGTCGTGTGTTCTGCTTTGGAATCGTAATACAATCGACCATGGTGTTGTTCAATAATTTTACTGGATAAACTTAAACCGAGACCCGTCCCTTTTCCTGGATCTTTTGTTGTATAAAAGGGCTGGAAAATTTTTTCAACCAAGTCCGGCTTTAATCCTTTACCCGAATCAACAACTTTAATCTTAATAGTTTCATTTTCATGAGTATCATTTTTTTCTAATTCGATACGAACCCACTTATCTTCATTCATTAATACGGCATCATAGGCGTTATTTAATAAGTTTAAAAGAACCTGTCCTATTTGAATAGGTCTACATGAAATGTCTAGATTCAAAAGTTGATCTTCAACAACTATTAATTTAACGCCATGGTCTTCAAATCGCGCTTTGTAAAAAGAAAGATTTTCGTCAAATATTTTTTTTACTGTTGCCTTTTCAAAGGAGTCATTTGACTCCTTTCGAGATAAAGATCGAAGGCCTCGAATAATTGCTGCTATTCGCTGTGCTGTTAAAGAGATTTTTTCAATATCATCTTTTTCTTTGTCGGACAGATCGATTCTATTTTTAAAGTTTCGACTTAAAACTTGTGCTTTACCAAGAATGATTGCCAATGGATTATTGATTTCATGAGCCACCCCAGCCGCCATTTCACCCAAGGAGGTTAACCTTGAAGAATGAGCTAAGGCCAATTGTTGATTATGAAATTCGGTTATATCTTCAATTGTCCCTATATATCCAGTTAAGTGTCCATCGCGATCACGCAATTGACTTGCTTGACCTGAAACTAATATTTCAGAAACACCCTGTTCACTGTGCTTTGTCATTCTATATTTCGCACTAAACTTTCCACTTTGACCAAGCTCTTCCCATTGTGTGGCGACTTGAAATACATCCTCACTGTGTACAGACTCAATCCAATTATGACCCAAAATATTTTCAGATAAGTTTCCTGTAATCTTACACCATTTTTGATTTACAAAATGAACTTCTCCTAACTCATTGGTCATAAAAATGCCAACAGGTGCAGAATTTGTTAAGGTCTTCCAAATTTCTTCTTTTTCTAAAATTTCTTTGGTTTTTATTTCAGCTAGATCTGTAGCTTTACGAGTGATACTTTGAAAACTAGAAATTATGATGGCAATCACCAAAGAAAAAAGGACACCGATCAATCCGACCCAGGACTTTAAAGTATCGGAATATGTTTGAAAACTCGACACTTGTGAAAACTCCATGAATACAGGTAAACCTGCTAATTTTGTCTTTAAAATTGAAGTCCTAGAAAAGGGATTTATTTTAGAATTATTTTGTAGTGGAGCAGATTCAAAAACTTTAATATTTTGATCTAGATTATCTTTTAAAAACATTTTAAGCTGAAGTTCTTTTTGATAACTTTCAAATGCGGATTGAATAAAATTTTCAAATAGAACGGGGGCATAAACCAACCCTTCTACATTTGACATTGAATATTTATTTGTGTTTAAAAGTTCATCCTTTTTGTAAATTGGCACTGACAATAGAAACCCAGGTCGTTTTTTTTCATCTTGGACTAAAAAAATAGCTTCAGACATGGAAGCCTGCCCCGTTAATATTGACTCTAGTGCAGATTTTTTTCGTTTTTTTTCACTGGATATAATCAATCCTAACGCTTGTTCATTTCCTTTAATGGGTTCAATATATGTAATAACCAAATAGGGTTCATTGATTCCTTGTTGAGGTCGCTCTGATTCAATAATGTGGGGAACTTCACGAACTTTAAAATAGGGTATAGTCTTTTGTTGTTCTTGTTCAAATTCTACGATTTTTTCTTTAGCAACTGCTCGAATGACACCAACACCATTCATTCCCGGATATCGTTCCTTTAAATTAATTTTTGAATAGAAGTCTCGCCATTCTTCTCTCTCGACACTGCTTGAAGCCGCATACAATCCAACTCCACTTTCAATGATTCGAAAGTAATCGTTTAATCTTTCAATTAACAATTGCTCAAAGTTTTTAATTTGTACTTTAAATTGATTTTCATCACGGTCTAAGCCTGTTTGATAAAAAAAGTAATAAACTGCACCAGAAAGGATCCAACCAGAAATCAAAGCCAAGCTCGGAAAAAGTATAAAACCTTCTTCTTTTATAGCCACCAAAAATAAAGAACTTATTCCAAAACCAAATAGAAAAATTTGCAAATGAATTAAATTAATTTCTAAATTTCCGTCAAGATAGGGTCCAAAACCAAGAGCGGTGAACACCACAGCAATGGTTGCAATTGTCGCAGTTATTATAAATATCATCATTTTATCTGTAAATAGAACAGCCAACAGAAGAGATAAATAGATGAGGAAAATAAAAGGACGACCAGATTCAAAATAGAAAACAAAAACTGAAACAGAAACTATTGCGGATAAAAACAGAATTCGATTTAACCAAACTTTAAGATTTTCGCCAAACCATTTAAAATTAATTTCCGAAATAGAATGAAGCAGTGGAAGAAAAATCAATATACCTATAAAGTCACCGCTCCACCAAGTTTTCCAGACTGTAAACAGGGATTCCTCTTTAATTAAACCACCCAAATTTAAAGAAAATATCCCAATTGTGGCTCTAAGGACTGGTGCAACAATTGAAATGAATAAAATAAGTAGGGGTCGCCAATAGGAGCCGATCAGACCCAATGGTTTTTCAAACTTCTTAAGACCATAGGCTCCCAACAAAGCCTGCAGTGTATTTCCGAAAGCCATCAATCCATTAACCCACCAGGGAATATCACTCATTGCATTTGAGATAACTGCGGAAACAAAAATAATTGGCCAGGATCTCTGACCTAAAACCATAATGATAAATACAGAGACCGCGGCAGCTGGCCAAATAGAAGAAACATTGTGCTGATAGGTTGTTAAAAGATGACCCAGTTTTGTTGAAAAAAAATGAACAAAAAAGCCAAAGATATAAAGCCATTCTTTCGATTTTATATGCCACAACGGGTAACTGTTTTGAATCACTATAGTTTTTTCTCTTTTCATTTTTATTACAAATTATGCAATACTTCTTATGATATCGACTTTTTAAACGAAAATTGAAGCCCCTTTCTTCAATCTAGACTTTGGGCATTTAGCATTTAGCTTTTAATTGATTTCTTTAAACCGACCGCCGTCGAATAAGTCTTTGATTTTTAACCTAGCAATGCGTTAAGTGGTGCAAATTAGTACCGAGCAAAATACAAATAGTCTCTTATGTTAAATGAAAATTCAAAAAACACTCCTCCGACGACACTTCAGACCGCTCCAATTCCTAAACCTAATTGGCTCAAAGTGCGCGCCCCTGGAGGTGAAAAATACGCTCAAATCAAAGAAATGCTCAAAGAACTTAAACTCGCCACCGTTTGCCAAGAAGCTATGTGCCCAAATATGGGAGAGTGCTGGTCCGGCGGTACTGCGACTTTTATGCTTATGGGAGAGGTCTGCACTCGAGGCTGCCGTTTTTGCAATGTAAAAACGGGGAACCCCAAGGGCGTTTTAGATCCCGAAGAACCCGAAAAAGTGGCTCACTCTATCAGTCAAATGGATTTAGATTATGTAGTATTAACCAGTGTGGATCGGGATGATCTGCCGGATCAAGGGGCCTCTCATTTTTCTAAAACCATAGAGACAATAAAAAGGCTGAACCCTCGTATTATTGTAGAAGTTTTGACCCCGGACTTTCGTGGTCATCGGGATCTCATTCAAAATATTGTCCAGGCGAAGCCCGATGTTTTTGCTCACAATATTGAAACCATCGAGCGTTTAACTCCAAAAGTGCGAGATCCTCGAGCCGGCTACCGCCAATCTTTAGAAGTGCTTCGATGGGTCAAACAACTGGACCCCACTCGTCACACAAAAACTTCAATCATGCTGGGTTTAGGTGAAACTCATGATGAAGTATTAGAGGCTCTTCAACATTTAAGAGATGTTGGTTGTGATGTTGTGACCTTTGGTCAGTACTTGCAACCCACAAAAAGACATTTGAAAGTCATTGAGTATATTAGTCCTGAAAAATTTAATGACTGGCAAAAAATCGCAGAGAAAATGGGATTTTTATATGTCGCTTCTGGACCCCTG
>DAIRER010000453.1:0-2120 GCA_036795495.1 Pseudobdellovibrionaceae bacterium
GTTATAAATAATTGTAAAAAATTAGACATTTCAGTCCATACAGCATTTGAAAGGTATAAAAGACCTAAAAGAATAGGCAGAATTATAAAAATAAAAAGCCCTGAAATCATCAATGTTTTTTTTATGGTGAATGGGCCTAGTGATATCCATTTAAATAGTGTGTCAAAAATCAAGTACGTTATAATTGCTAGAGGAATCGCATTCCAGAGTTTTAAAGCAAAAACAAAAAAAACTGGATAACTCTCAAACAGCCATGCAAAAAGATTCAAAATTATGCTAAACCCCATGGAATGAGAATCCATTATAGTTGGATGCAATGAAAGATGCATATAATGGTAACTATCGTAAGATAAAAACGGTGGCCCTATAATCATTAAAAAAGCAGTAATTCCTATCGATATAAAAACTGAAAGTGCCTTGTGAATCTTTGAAAAAGAGTATCCTGTTTTTAAAAAAATAGGTGCCACCTTTATTTAAGGGCTGTGATTATAAGTGATTGTCTCAAATATTAAGAAATTCTAGTGTAAAAACTATGCTGATACAAGTTTTTAAATTGACATTCACATACAATACAAATCGAAAATCGTTGGTTTTAAGTAATCAGAGATTAAAGTTGATCCTTTCTTTTTCAATGACTAACGGTCTTTTTTTAACTTGAGCTAATGTAATACCAACATACTCACCAACAACGCCGAGAAAGAAAAGTTGCACAGATGAAAAAAATGACATTCCTATCACCAAGGGTGCAATACCCAGCTGAAAGCTATTCCAATATAAAATTTTATATAGAAAGTAGATAATAGCTATAAGTAGACTAAAAAGTGAGGAGAGCATTCCAATATAAATAGCTATACGCAAAGGCACTTTTGAATGACTTACAAGACCAAGCAGTCCGAAGTTAAGCATATTTTTTAGTGTTCCCTTAGCTTTTCCAAATTTACGTTCAGGTTGATGATAAAAAACTGTATGTGGTATATAGCCTAATTCTGAAACTAAACCACGTAAATAGGGATATGGATCATTGCACATTCTAAATGTTGAAATTACATCAGCATCGTAAAGTGCAAAACCTGTAAATTGTGTTAATAATGGATCTTCTGACAGCCTAGTAAGGATATTGTAATATAAACTTCTTAATTTAAATTTTAGATAAGATTCTTGGCTGGTGGATTTTACACCTGCAACAACCTTATGGCCGTTAAGCCAGTGTCCAATAAATTCACTAATTAATCCTGGGGGCTCTTGAAAATCGGCAGCCATCAAAATTGCGGCATCAGAGCGTGTTTGTAATAGTCCATAAAAAGGTGAACGGATAGGACCATAATTTCGATTGTTTAAAATTACTTTTACTTTTGGTGATTTTTGCGCCAGTTGACGAAGTGCATTTTGAGTTCCATCGTTTGAATGATTGTCGATAAATAAAATTTCAAAATCTACTTTCGAGATTTTCTCTAGTTCCTGAACGACAGCAGAGTAGATAATATTGACATTTTCTACTTCATTAAAACAAGGAATTACTACACTAATTAATTTTTTCTTTTCCAAAATTTACTCTAAATCTAAAAATTTGTTAAGGTTTAATCCCGATTCCATTCTTAAAAATTCTTGTGTACCCGCATGTGAAATAAATTTGTTTGGGATGCCAACTCTATAACACATTGGTCTTGATGGAATTAAACCTAAGATTTCCAAATCATTTATTTTTTCTAAAATAAATGAGCCGAAGCCACCATTTAGTTGATGTTCTTCAACGGTAATTAATGTTTTGTGTGTATTAAAAATGTCCAGTAATATTTCGTTTTTTAAATTTTTTAGAAAAGGAAAGCTGTACAGTGACCAAAATTTCTTGTGTTCCTTAATAAATTCATAAGAAGAATGCAGCATTGCTCCAGTTGTAAGAACTGCCGTTGATGATCCTTTAAGAACCTTTAGTGCCTCATCGCCATTTAGTATTAACTTATCTGAGTGGATTTTAATTTCACAAGCTTTATTAATTCTCATGTAAGATGGTTTTTTGTTATTACAAAGTAGACGGGTGATAGCCTCAACCTCAACTGGATCTCCAGGGGATGTGATTTCAAGTTCAGGTATAACTCTTAACATTCCCAAGTCTTCTGTAG